>CAUZWB010000145.1:0-6141 GCA_963583525.1 Verrucomicrobiia bacterium
GGCCGGCGTGGCGTTGGGGCTGTTGGTGTTGGCCGCGGGCTGGATGGCACTGATGATGGCCGGCGCGCGTGCGGTTGGGATTTGGGTGGTGTGTGGCGTGCTATTGTGTGCGGATCTCGGGCGGGGCAGTGCGCCGTTTGTCGTTCATTTTAACCACCTCACCCAGTACGCCTCCAACGACATCGTGCGTATTCTCAGCCAGCGGCCATACGAACAGCGCGTGCGGTTTATGCAGAGCATGATGGTTTCCGAATTACGCGCGTTGGCAAAGGAGCAACAGCGGTTAATTTTGGAGCATCAAGGGACGGTGAATGTCATCAAGAAAAACCAACTCGAGGTTGGGATCGCGGAGCTGAGCGCGCAGTCTCGGCACTTGCAGGTATTTTTTCGAGTGTATCAAACCGATTGGAAACAGGGGTTGTTTCCATGGCATCGCATTCATACGATCGATCTCATCCAAGAACCCCGAGTGGCACCGGAGAATGCCGCCTTCCGCGCGGCGGTGGGCGTGAATCCCCGGCGTTCGATGGAGCTGATGAGTACGCGCTGGTTGCTGGGCGCGCGTGTGAGCATCATGCCGGAATTGCCAAGAATGTTTAGCACGCGCACCAATGCATTCAATTTGCGCGAAGCATTCAATCTGGTTCAGCGCCCCGGATCCGATCCCGCCTCGCCCCAATATTCCGCCGTGGCCACGCCGGGAGGGTTACTGGCGTTGGTGGAGTTTGAGGATGCGTTGCCGCGGGCGGGCCTGTACTCGCATTGGCGGAGTGGGGTGGCGGATGAGGCGGCGCTGGCGTTGTTGCCGGATATGGAATGGGATCCGCATCGGGAGGTGTTGGTGGCGGAGGAGATTCCCGCGCCCGATAGCACGGATGCGAATGCAAAAGTCGTGCCCGCGCGTTATGAATTTTATGATCCCAAACGGGTGGTGATTTCGACGGATGCGGAGACGTCCACGGTGCTGATGCTTAACGACAAACATCATCCGGCGTGGCAAGTGACGGTGGATGGCAAACCGGCGAAATTATTGCGGGCGAATTATTTAATGCGCGGCGTTCATTTATCGCCAGGAAAACACACGGTGGAATTTAAATTCGCACCGGCGGCGGGAAGTATTCGGATCAGCCTCGCGGGGTTGGGATTGGCGGGCGTGCTGGGGGCATTGTTGATTTTCATGCCGAGTCGGCGGCGCGATGATGACGATGAGCCGGAGGAATTGGAGTTGGAAATTACAGTCCCGTCGGATGATCCAGAAACTCCCACGGCAGACGAAACTGCTTCGACAGATGAGCCGCCAGCGCCTTCACACCGAAAGTCTCGGTCGCGTAGTGGCCGCCGTAGAAAACGTTGATCCCCAATTCCTCGGCCAGCGCCCCGGTCCAGTGCGGGCCTTCGCCGGTGATAAACGTATCCACCCCTTCCGCCGCCGCGCGCGCGATGCTTCCGCCGGCGCCACCGGTGACGATGCCGATCTTTTTGCAAACACTCGGCCCACCACGCAAAAGCGTGGGCGGTGCACCGAGGATGGTTTTTAATTGCGAAGCCAAAATATCACGGCACAAGCGCGTGCTCACGCGCAGTCCGATGGGCGCGCCGTATTCCTCGAAAAATGGTTTGGGCTTCGTGAACTTCAGTGCTTTGCAAAGACCGGCGTTATTGCCAAGGCGCGGATGGGCGTCCAGCGGCAAGTGGGCGCTGTACACAGCGAGATTGTTTTCGACCAACTCGCCGATGAGTTCGCGCTTGGGGCCGGTCCACGGCAGTTGCGGATTCCAAAACAAGCCGTGATGGACGACCAACAAATCCGCGCCCGCCTTGGCAGCCATCCGCACGGTGGCGAGGGAGGCATCCACCGCGGCGGTGATGCGGGTGACTTGCCCGTTGTTTTCCACCTGCAAACCGTTGTGCGCGCCATCGTAATCGCCGATGGCGTCGAGCCGCAGAGTCTTGTCGCAGTGGGCCACGATGGTTTTGAGGTTTGCTTTTTTCTGAACGGATGGCATCCGGCATAAAAAGCCCTCGCGGAAAATTTTGCAATGCCCGTATTGAAAAACTATTTTCTGTCTCTATGATGCCCCGCCGATGACCGATGCCGCCCAAGAAAATGCGAACGGCCAGTGGACGATTGAGGACGCGCGTGCCGTGTACAATATCGATCGCTGGGGCGCGGAGTATTTTGGCATCAACGCCGCCGGTCGCGTGGTGGCGCGCCCGCAACAGGCGGCCGGCGCGGAGGTGGAGCTGATGGAAGTGCTGGCCACCGCCCGCGAGCGGGGGTTAAAGGCGCCGTTGCTGGTGCGGTTTCAGGATATTTTGCGCCATCGGGTGGAAGCGATTTGCGCGGCGTTCGGCAAATCGATTGAGGCGCACGATTATCGCGCGCGCTATCGCGGGGTGTTTCCGGTGAAAGTGAATTCGCTGCGCGAAGTGGTGGAGGAAATTCTCGATGCCGGCCGGCCGCACGGGTTTGGGTTGGAGGTGGGCAGCAAACCTGAATTGCACGCCGCGCTGGCGTTGCAAAATGAGCCTGGGAGTTTGCTGATTTGCAATGGCTACAAAGATGACGCCTTCATCCGCACGGCGTTGATGGGCACGCGGCTCGGGCGGCAAGTGGTTTTGGTGGTGGAGAAGCCCGATGAATTGCGCCGGATTATTTCCGTGTCCAAACGCGAAGGCGTGCGGCCGCAGCTCGGCATTCGCATGCGGTTGCTTAGCCGCAGCACAGGCAAGTGGGCGGACAGCGGCGGCGAGGATGCGAAGTTCGGCCTCAACACCGCCGAACTGATGGCCGCCATCGAGCTGCTGCGCGCCGAGGGCTGGGAGGATTGCTTTCGGTTGCTGCATTTTCACATCGGCTCGCAAGTGCCGGACATCCTCACCGTGCGCAAGGCTGTGCAGGAGGGTGCCCGGTTTTATGCCAAGGTGCGGCAGCTCGGGTTCCCTCTGGAATACCTCGACGTGGGCGGCGGGCTCGCCGTGGATTACGATGGCTCCCGCGCCGCGTTCGAAAGTTCCGCAAATTATTCGCTACAGGAATACGCCAACGACGTCGTGCAAACCATCGCTGAAGTGTGCAACGCCGAGGACGTGCCGCATCCGGACCTCATCAGCGAAAGCGGCCGCGCCGTGGTTGCTCATCACAGCGTGCTGTTGGTGGAAGTGTTTGGCGCAAATAACAAAACGCCAAAGACCCGCAAGCCGCATTTGAAATACGGCAAGGAGGAACATCCGCTCGTGCAGCAACTCTTGCGCATCCGGCGCGGCCTCGCGCGCGGCGGCAAGCTCGCCGCGTATCACGACGCCCTCAATTGCAAGGACGACGCCACCAATATGTTCACCCTCGGCGTGCTCGGCCTTGAGGAAAAAGCTAAAGTCGAAACGCTCTATTGGGAAATTTGCCAAAAAGTACTGGTTTTTTTTCGCAACGAGGAACACGTGCCCGAGGAAATTGCCGAGCTCGAAGACCAAATGGGCGACCAGTATGTTTGCAATTTTTCCGTGTTCCAATCGTTGCTCGATCACTGGGCGGTGGATCAGCTTTTTCCCATCGTGCCGCTCAGCCGCCACACCGAACGCCCAACCCGTGAGGCCACGCTGGTGGACATCACCTGCGATTCGGACGGCGCGGTGCGCAAATTCATCGACCTCGAGGACGTGCGCGACACGCTGCCGTTGCATCCATTACGCAAAAATGGCAGACGCAATGAGCCGTATTTTCTGGGGTTCTTTTTGATGGGCGCGTATCAGGATGTGATGGGCGACCTGCATAATCTCTTCGGGCGGGTGAATGAAATTCATGTGTTTCTCGACCCCGACGAGCCGAGCGGTTATTACATCGAAGAAATCATCCGCGGCCAAACCCTCAGCGAAAGCCTCGGTAGCGTGCAATATCACCGCCGCGAATTGCAGCGGCAAATGAAAAAGCAATTTGATGCTGCCATCCGCGACAACCGCCTCAAGCCCAGCGAAGGGATGCGGTTGCTCGAGGAATACGAGCGCGGCCTCGACGAGTACACTTATCTTTCATTTTAATTATGGCTGAAACTGAATCGCCCGAACCGTTGCACCCCGATCTCATGCCCTCGTTGCGCAAACTGGTGCGCGGGTTGGAGGTGCTCTTTTGGGCGCTGCCCTTCGCGCTGCTCGTGTGTGTGCAGGAAACGATGGTGTCGTGGTGGGAATCGTGGGGCATCGCCCCCGCGCTGGCGGCGATGGTGCTGCTGTGGTACGGCACGTACAGCCTCAGCCATTTTCAAAAACAAGAACGCGTGTGGCAGGGCACGGTGAATTTCGCGCAAGTGCTCGCGCTGCTGATGGTGGGGCTCGTGCCCTTCCTCCATTGGCAGCAGCAAATCACGTCCGACACAATGACGTGGAGCCAAATGAGCGAAGCACAAAAACACGTCGTCTATTCCGCGTGCATTTTTTTCACCGCCAGTATGATGTACGTGCTGAACCTCAACCACGTGCTCGCGCGGCTCGCCGCGATGTTGCCCGACCCCATCCTGCGCGCGGATGTGCGGCTGTTTGTGTATTTGAATTTTGGCCTGTTTCTGGCGCTCGTTATCGGCCTTTGGATGCATCAAAAGGCGGACTGGGTGTTCGACCTCCTGCGTCAAGCCGCGCCGGCATTTGCCGAAAGCATCGGCAGCTACTTGGGCTTCGCCGCGATGATGAAAGCCGCCATTCTGTGGATCGCCACTCTCGTTGTCACGTTTACCATGACGATGCTTTGGAAAACAAAAGAAGCCATTTTGAACAGCGTCTTCAGCCTCGAACCGCCGCCCTTGCCGGAAGTTGACGAAATGGAAGGCGCGGATAAAGTGAATCCGTCGCTGAATTAAGCCGCCACGCCGTTGACGAGCCCGTACCAATTATCCCGCTGGCGCGGTTCGTAGCCGAGGTCCTTAATCAATCGCTGCATATCGGCCACGTCCATGCAGTAAACCGTGCCGGCTTTGGACACGACGTTTTCTTCAATCATAATACTGCCCAAGTCATTCGCCCCGTGCCGCAGAGCGATTTGCCCAATCTCGCGCCCTTGCGTCACCCATGAGCTTTGGATGTTATCGATGTTATCCAAATAAATCCGCGACAACGCCTGCATCCTCAAATACTCATGCGCGCCGACGGTGGGTGCTTTGAGCCGCGTGTTCTCCGCCTGAAACGTCCACGCGATGAACGCGGTGAAGCCACTCGTTTCATCCTGTTGCACTCGCACGCGTTCCAAATGCTCGATGCGTTCCCCCACTGTTTCCACGTGGCCAAACATCATCGTGGCGGTGGTGGCGAGGCCTTGGCGATGGGCGATGGCCATGACTTCCAGCCATTCGTCGCTCATCGCTTTGAGCGGTGAAATTTTACGGCGCACGCGATCCACCAAAATTTCTCCGCCGCCGCCGGGGATGGAGCCCAACCCCGCCGCGCGGAAATCACGGATGATGTCTTCCAATGGCTCATCAAATACCTCGCGGAAATGAATGAACTCACTGGGCGAAAATCCGTGCACGTTGATGGACGGAAATTTTTCGCGAATGTGCGAAAGCAAATCGAGATACCATTGCTTGGTCAGCTTGGGATGATGCCCGCCTTGCATCAAAATTTGCGTGCCATTCAGTGCGAGTGTTTCCTCGATTTTTTGGTCGATCTCATCGTGCGTGATCACGTAAGCATCCGCCGCTTTCTCGCTGCGCCAAAACGCGCAAAACTTGCAGTACACATTGCAGACGTTGGTGTAATTGATATTGCGGTCGATGCTGAAGGTGATGATGTCATTGCCGCGTCCTTCAAAGGCATCTTCTTTAGCCAGTTCACGCCTGCGATGAGCCAGAGCCCCTAAGGTTTCCAAGGGAAGCGTATAAAGACGCAAGGCTTCGTCAGAAGAAATACGTTTTCCTGACCATGTTTTGTGCAGGAGTTTGTCTATGGAAGGATCATGGATCATCCGGGGAGCAAATGTACGCACTTCACTCCCGAACCGCAAGGAAGGGGGGCACTCCTTTATAAAAGGTTATTTTTCGGAAGCAGAATTTTGTTTTCCGATTTTGAGATCATAGGTGGTTTCTCCAATTTTCACCACCACGGTGCTGGCGGTCACATCAACGCTGATCACTTTCACGCCATCCTGATCTTCTCCAA
>CAUZWB010000146.1:0-6107 GCA_963583525.1 Verrucomicrobiia bacterium
GTTGGCGGCGTGGATCCAGTTATCCAAACCCCAGTGGAGGCCGTTGACGCGGGCCTGATAATTGGTGGTTTCGAATCCGGAAAACAGCCGTTCCACTTTGTCCGCGCGGCCATCACCGGTCGTATCCCGGGCAAATAAAATGTGTGGCGCAGCGCAAACGAGCACGCCCTCGCGCCACGCCATCAAGCCCGTGGGAAACGGCAACCCGTCCAAAAAAACCTCCCGATGGTCCATTCGGCCATCGCCATTTTTGTCGCTGAGCTTCACCACGCGGCCCCCGGGTTTCCATTTGCCATCGAGGCCGCTGGGGTAATCGTGCATTTCGATTACCCACAACTGACCATCGGAACCCCAGTCGATGGCGACGGGGTCGATGACGATTGGCTCGGCGGCGACGAGTTCCACGCGTAAGCCGTCCGGCACGGCGATGGCGAGACGCGAGGCTTCCGGCGAACGCGGTGCGGTGCCTTCGCAACCTTTCTGCGCGCGAAAAGCTTTCGGCATTTGACGATGCACTTCGCCAATTATTTTTGCCTCGAGGCCAACGGCCAATCGCGTGGGGCGGTCGTAATAAATCATCGCACTCTCGGCCTCGTAACCGCCTTCTTTTAAAATGCGCTCGGAGGGGATGTAGCACGGCGCGTCATTGGCGTAGGCGTGCACGAACAGCCGCGTGCGGTCGAACTCGCGCTTGAGCCGCACCGCGTAATCCACCACCACTTCGCCGGGCAAAAACACCATCGCGAGCTGATCGCCGAAGGCCCACGTCTGCACCGGATAATCCAACTGCGCCTGCAATTTTTCGCCGCGCGCCAACCGCGCGATCTGCACGCGGGCGTGATAGCCGCGCGCGCCCTTCAGCTTGGCCTTCGCCGCCCACTCAGCTTTCGTGGGCAGTTGGCCAAATGGCAGATTGATGCGGCCGCCGCGCGTGGTGAGCGGGGCGTTGAGGCCATTGAGACCGGCGGCGAGCAGGCGTTTTACTTCGTCGGCAATCTGTTTGCCCTGCGCGGAGCAGACGTTTGTGTTGTCGCCAGTGACGCCGGACTTGGGATTTTGGTCCGCCCCGCAGCCGACACCCACCAACGCAATTGCGCCGGGATGATCTTTCTGCAAATGCATCTGCGCGTAGCCGGCCCAATCGCCGCTGATTTTGTTGTTGGAAAGCGTCACGCAATGGCAGGCATAGTTGACAAAAATCGCACGGATTTTCCCATCCTCGGTACGCGCCACGAGCAACGGCAAATCGTGATCGATGGGTCCGCCCTTCGTGCGGCGATTTTTGGCAAAGCCCACGGTGCCGATGCCCCAATCGAGTTTACCAGGCCGTAAATCTTTTGATGCTTCGAGCGCCGCTTTTTCCAGCCAATCGGTGAGCTGCGCGGTGTAGCGATCGATGCGCTTTTGATGCTCGGCAGGAATCGGCAAACTAAAAAGCGTGGGTGCAACACCGGTGAGCATCGGCGCGGTGTGCGTGTGCGTGGCCATAATGGCGAGGCGGCCCGGTTTAAGCCCGGTCTTTTTTTGCAGGCGCGCGGCCACCGCGCGAGTCATGGAATCGGGGATGCCGAGGTTGTCCACGGTGATTATGATTGCCGCGCCGTTTTTGCCATCATCAATCGCCAGTGCTTTGGCCCAAATTTTTTGGGTGACCCCTTCCGATTCCGCGCGGCGAAAGCCAAACCCACTGAGCCGCACCGGATAATCCGGCGTGATGTCAACCGCTGCTGCGCCAATTCGGTATGCCGCCGAGGCGGGCCACGGCAACAATGCAAACATCAACACCCATCGGAACGGTAGAAGGGGAAAGGATTTCATACGCAGAGAATTTCGCCGTGCGGATTGGATGTCAAGCCGAGCGACGCGGGACATTGCGCTGGGCAGCGGTTACTGGCACACTCGGCGGATGTTAGCCCGCATTCTTTTTTTCGTTAGCCTGCCGGTTGCCGTGATGGCGGCTGGGGTTCCCAAGGATTATCAAGCCACGGCCAATCGGCTTGTTCATTCGGCGACGAATAGTGGGTTTGCTTTTAAGCGGCTGGCGACGATGTGCGATTCGTTTGGGCCACGCTTTAGTGGGTCGGCTAATTTGGAGAAGGCGATTGATTGGTGTTTGGTGGAGATGAAAAAGGACGGGTTTGTGAATGTGCACGGGGAGGATGTGATGGTGCCGCGTTGGGTGCGCGGGAAGGAGTCGGCGGAATTGGTTTCGCCGCGGCGGCGCGTGCTGCCGATGTTGGGGTTGGGCGGCAGCGTGGGCACGCCGGTGGAGGGCATCACGGCGGAGGTTTTGGTGGTGGATAGTTTTGCGGATCTCAAAGCAAAGGCGGCGCGGGCGAAGGGGAAAATTGTGCTGTTTAATTTGCCGTTCACGAATTATCGCGAGACGGTGATCGTGCGAAGCATCGGGGCAATTGAGGCGGCGAAGGTCGGGGCGGTAGCGAGCTTGATTCGGTCGGTGGGGCCGTTCTCAATGCAAACGCCGCACACCGGGAATATGCGATACGACGACACAGTGAAACGCATTCCACACGCGGCACTTTCGGTGGAGGATGCAATGATGCTGGCGCGGATGCAGTCGCGCGGGGAGACGATTCGCGTGCGATTGAAAATGGAGGCGCGGACATTGCCGCCGGCGAAGTCGCGCAATGTGATTGCAGAAATTCGCGGAAGCGAGAAGCCGAATGAAATCGTCATCGTCAGCGGCCACATCGATTCGTGGGATGTGGGGCAAGGCGCAATGGATGATGGCGGCGGATGCCTCGCAGCGTGGGAGGCGGCGCGGTTGATTATGAAAAGCGGGCTGAAGCCGCGCCGCACCATCCGCGTGGTGCTATGGACAAATGAGGAAAACGGCCTTGGCGGCGCGAAGGAATACGCGCGGCGGCACGCAAAGGATTTGAAAAATCATGTGCTCGCAATTGAATCGGACAGTGGCGTGTTCAAGCCGACCGGCTACGGCTTCCTCGGCAGCGGTGAGGGGATGAAAGTCATCCAACAAATCGGCGGACTATTGAAGCCGTTGGGCGCGGGCGAAATCAAGAAAGGCTGTCGCGGCGCGGACGTGATGCGGCTCATTGTGGGCGGCGTGCCGGTGATGCATCTGGAGGTGGACCGCGAGCGTTACTTTTGGTTTCACCACACCCACGCGGACACCATCGACAAGTTGGATCAAAATGAGTTCAACCGCTGCGTGGCCTCGCTGGCGGTGATGACTTTTGTGGCGGCGGACTTGCCCGGCGGCGTGCCGCGTTAAAATTTTGGGGCCGGGGCTGTTCTACTGTTCTACTCACCAAAAAACCCCCACCAAAAAAGCAGCCGCCGAGATTATCCCGACGGCTGCTACCCAACGCGCTATTATGTAAGCTGGCGGTCTGCGCGACACCCCAGCAACGGAAAGCCTAGCAGGAGTTCACTCCGCTTGCCTACTGTAAGAATGAGTTTTGTTTATAGTAGGGTCCGGCAGGTGCGGAGAGGGTTAAAAATCGATTCGGCAGTTGGGCAGAGCCTTGCGGAGCGCCTCCACTTCGCTGCGCGGGATGGGGTTGCCGCCGAGGTTTACCATTTCCAATTGCTCGAGGCCAGCGAGTGCGGTGACGCTGGTGATACGGTTGCGTTCAAGATATAAAACCTTGATGTCCTTGAGTTTCGACAAGGGAGATAAGTCGCTGACAACATTGTCGTTAAGATTCAAAAACACAAGCGCATGGAGATTTTCCAACGGGCGAATATCTGAAATTTCATTTTTTGAAAAATTCAGTGACTCCGCCCGCAATAGTTTGCTAATGGGTTCGAGGGTGCCGATTTGGTTTCCGCTCGCATCCAACTTACGCAACTCCTTCAAGCGCGCCAAGGGAGCGATCGAGGTAAACCGGTTGTTGCGAATTTTCAGGTCATTGAGGGTGCTGATGCGGCCGAGGGGTTCAAGATTAGCCACGCGGTTATCGCCTAAATCAAGCCGCCGCAACTGCGGTAATCTCGCCAACGGGGAGACATCCTCGATCCGGTTGAAACGCAGATAAATCACTTCCAACTTGGTGAGAGATTCAATGGGTTCGAGATGTTCGATGTGGTTGTTATTTAGGATGAGCAAATGCAACCCGCGGAGTTGACCTACGGGCTTGAGATCGCTCACCAAACTTTGGGCAAGATCGATTCGGTCCAGCTGCAACAACTCGGTTTTGGTAATGTCCCCTTCGGGTTTCCTAAGTTGCTCGCGCAATTTGATCTCAAACTGAGCGTTGGAAAATTTGACCCGCTCGGCCGGATCGCCCTTAGTCACCCCCGATCCGTCACCCCATCGCGAATGCGATTCGCTGCGCACTTCCACCAGTTCATAAATGCCGTATTCACGACTGTAAATGAGACGCATGGTGTAGTTGAAAAACACCCCGGGCCAAATATAATCATCAGCCATATCCCCTTCCCGACTGCGCGATTCAGAGGCATCGGGCGCACGCTTCATCAACGCATGAACCTCGTCGCGTTTCACGTCCGGCCCCTGTAACAGGTAAAAGAAATCGTTTGCCTTGGCCTCACACTCACGGCGCGCCTGAAGATCAATCCAGAAACCCACACCCACCGATAGCAACACCCCCGCCAACCCGATTCGGAACGCCAGCAGTACACGGCCTTTTTTAGGTGATGCAATTTCGGGCTCAGCCTCAGGCGTGTGAATGTCCCCGTCGAATTTGCTCATCAGATCTGTTTGAATGAACGATTGAACTCTCGCCACGAAATCCCAAGCCCCGTCCGCACCGTGGCTATTGCGCAACACTGGTTCATGCCCGAAAATACCCAACCCCGTGAACGGGTGCAATCACGATATGCAGGTTCATCGAAAAGGCTCGGTACTCTCTGTACGGGCCAATCAGCATGGGGGTTCACTAACAACTTCGGGTGAGCAAAAATATGGCTGCTCCCACTGCCCAAACCGCATCCAAATTAAAGCCCGGTTCTTTTGTTTTCGATTTCCCAGAATCTGTTTCCTCAACCGACGGCCGAGGTCTGGCTTTTTTTCCAAACCACCGCATCAGTCGCGATCCGAAGTTCCCAGTCCCGCCCATTGCCCCCTCAACTTTTGCCGGTTGACCCGTGGTTGAACGCCCGGCCGAACTCGATTGTTCGTGGGGCCAACCGCAAACCCAGCACCGTAAATCACCATCCCAACCCTGCAACGGGCCGTGGCCGTTGGGGCAATCCCCCTGACTCGCCGCGTCAGGCTTGGATTCTTTGGATTGCCTGCGGGGTTTGGCCTTGATCACCGGCGGTAGTGATTCCTCCGCGACTGCAGCCACCTTCACTTTTAAATCGGCACGGGCCGTTTTCTTCTTGGCTGATTTTTTTTCCGGCCCACCCATGGTCGCCAAAATTCGGGCGGCATCCTCGTGCCCCTGTGCTGCCGCACGCTCAAACCAATATCGGGCTTGCTCCAGATTCTGTTCCGTACGATCGCCCGTCTGGTAAATGACCGCCAATCGATATTGGATCTTAACTTCATTTAATTCCTCGGCGCGGAAAATAAGATTGTCCAGTATTCGCATGAGGAAAAATTTCTAAAATTGATTTTGGTCACCCGCCGACAAGGCCGGTGAATGCCAAAGGCTAATCTTCCGTGCCCTCGGAGGCAACGGAATTGCGCCCGCCGCTGATATGCAGCGAAATATAAATACTCAACAGCACCGAAGCGCAAAAAGCCGCCGCACCCCACTCAATGGCCACCCGTGAACCGCCGGGCAAGCCCTTGACGGCCACCACCAACACCGCCAGCACAAACACATCCAACATCGACCATTTACCGAGCTGATTGACCCAGCGTACCGATCTCCCGATTTCCAAACCAGCCGCCAGCCGGGCGGAGGCCATGAAGTAAACACCCAGTTTCCAAATCGGGAACACCACGGAAAAGAGCAGCACCATCACGCCGATAAACACACTGCCCTCGTCGAACATGGAACGGATGCCTTCAAGAATGGAATAGGTGGTGGGCACGGTGAGTTCGGGGTTGATCAGGCGCACGAGCGGGGTGAACTCGCCAAAGCCGGGGTGCAGCGTCATGCATGGTGCAAACAGCCCGAGCCCAAGCAGACCCGCCGCCACCCCAAGGC
>CAUZWB010000147.1:0-6092 GCA_963583525.1 Verrucomicrobiia bacterium
TACTGCTTATTCTTTATATGCCTTTTGGATGCGGGAAGAGAATCAGTGACCCCGAAGTTGTTTCCGTTAAAGGAGTAACGACTCCTTTAACGGAAAGTTACCCTATAAAATTTCGCTGCATTCTTCCAGAAGAGCTTTTCAGTTACACCCTTCCCTTTGGCTGAAAAATATTCGTGGATGATTGCCAGTTGCTCGCCATATTCACCCCCCCGATCCGTCACCGGCCAGTTGCTGCCATAAATGATGCGGTCCTCCCCGAAAGCTTTATAGACCACTTCAAAAATCGGCGCATAGTAACTTACCTTTTTCGGGGCCGGACTGCGGTCGCTGCGCTGGAAGATGCCTGAAACTTTACAGTAGACGTTCGGATATTTCGCCGCCGCCTGCACTTTCTTGGTCCAAGCTTCTTCCGCCGGCACTCCATCAATAATCAACCCTGTCAGGTGGTTAATCATAATCTTTAATTCCGGCAGGCGCTTGGCGATCAGGACAATGTCATCCAGATTGAAATTTGACATCAACACATCAAGCACGAGGCCTTTGTCGGAGAGTAGTTGCAGGTCGCGCCAAACCGCATCATTAAACCCACTCACTCCCTCAGGAAAACTACGCAGCCGAATCCCCACATACCGCTTATCCTTGGCAAACCGCTCCAGATGCTTGGCAAATTCCGGTGTGCCCACCGGAAGGTTCCCCACCACTCCCACGTAGTGCTTGGGATTTTGGGCCACCAGATCAAGAATCCACTGGTTATCCTCCACCCGATCACTCGCTTCCACAATCACCGTGGCCGTAACGCCATTGGCCTTGGCGACTTTATCATAATGCTTTGGCAACACCGGCCGGTAAAGCACCTGATCTGAAGGCTTTGGCCAGGGCACCCCACCCGCACGCGTAGTGTCATATAAATGAATGTGGGTATCGATCACCGGAATTCCACCGGTCATGCCCGTCGGTTTAGCGGCACAGCAACCGGCTAGCCCCAGTGCAAAAATCAAACCCGGAATCATGGAAATAAATTGGCGCATGCGGCAATGTCTAACGACCAGCCATCAAAGTCCACTGAAAATAAATAAGATAGGGAAATCCTGCTCCGGTTAGGAGCTGCGCTTTATATCAACTGCCAAGTCCGGCAAATACATCGGTGAACTGCCACACATAACAACATCTGCGCCAGCCGCCATAAAGTCTTCAAAATCTGCCGCGCTGGAAACCCCGCCCACGGCAGCCAATGCGAGTGGGAGCTTTTCCGAGCCAATCACCGCCCGCGCCTCGCGTACCGCCGCCACGCATGGATCGTGGATGATACGGCCCATCACGCCAGCTTTCACATAGTCTTTGCCAAACACCGGCCGACCATCGGCGTGCAGCACCGGCCTTGAAATGCCGTTCACCAAAGTGATGCCGTTGGCATTGCCCGCCACCGCGTGCAAAAATGCGCGCTGGTTTTCCGCATTCGGAAATACACCGATCTTCAGCAACAACGGCGTGTCACCGATGGCGGCGCGAAGGGTTTGCGTGACCGCCTTGCTCAAATCCGCATCGCAATAAATTTGGCCTTCGGCGGAGCAAACATTCGGGCACGAGTAATTAGCCTCAATCACATCCGCGCCCGCTTCCGCCGCCCACGCCGCGCATTGGGCGTAGTCATCAGCCACTTGCGCACCGCTCCAACCCGGCTCAGGACTGGCAACGACGGAGACGATTAGCATTTGGCCATCGCCCATCGACGCCTTGGCGCGGGCGATATCTTCCCGCCAAAACTCCGGTGGCATCGACGGCATCCCAAAACACACTGCCGAACTGATGGCCGACGGATCATCCGATAAATCGTCAGCGGCAAACACTGGCCCTTCACCGGCATCGGCATTCACGAAAGCCCAATTCGGCGGCGGATAACATTCGCGCGCGGCTGACCTCACAGTTTTGTACGTTAATAAATCCCATCCGCGCGCGGCGAAGCCTTCGATCCATTTGGCGTTCAGCAATAAACCGGCGGCAATGCCGAGGCGGCTGTTCACTGAAAATCCGAGAAACTCCGCCCGATCGTTTGTAGGTGTGGCGGAAACATCCGGTGCCGGCGAAAGCTGCGGGCCGCGCTCGAAGTTTTCTAAATAGCTCGCGGCGATATCGTAGGTGCAATCCACGCGCGAAGGTAACCCACCGAACAAGCGGCGGCTAGGGTTTTACGAAACGATAAGTGCCGTCGTTCTCGCGCGCGATGCGTTGGAGGATATCGGCGCCGGCTGTGTCGTGAAAGGCGAGGGTATTGATGCGCGCCTTGAGTTGGCGGTTGCCCGCGGCGATCGCATCCAACGGAGGGCCATCGGCAAACTGGCCGTCGGTAAGCAGCCACACCGTGTCGGGCTTGAGATTAAAACACCATTGCAAAGCCTGTGTGGGATTGGTTCCGCCGTCCACACTTCGCCCACTTACCCAGTCGATTGCCCACTGGATATTTTTCGGAGTGCCCGCCAGCATCGCCCGCGCGGGCATTGCCTGGGCACCATCACTGAAAAAATAAATCATAAACCGGTCAGTAGGTTTCAATCCTTTCAGTGTGGCGCATAATTCCTTTTTCGCGCCGGCCAGTCGACTGCCGGACATGCTGAATGATTTATCAATGATGAACACAAACTTGTTGCCGCGGCTGGCCGTGCCGAAAAAGCTAACGCCCTCTTCGGGCTTGGCGCGCAGCATTTTGAGGTTCGCCATCGCCACCGGATGACGATTACGCGCGGCAAGATTCCACCAATATTCGGCAGCGGCCTTGTTGACCTTCGCGCCTCGGCCCTCGAAGAAAAGATTGCCGAGGTTCACCTGCGCATTGGCATCACCGGCCTTGGCGCGCCGAACCAGTTCGGCCATTTCAGCGCGGGAAAGCACCGGTGAAGGGTCAGACTCCGGCGTGGCAACGGTTTCATTTCCTACTTCAACCTCTTCGCCCTCGGCCACTACGGTTTCAGAGGAATCCTTGGCCACCGGCACAATCGGTTCCGCGACGAGCGATTGGCCGGATTTTTCAAGGCGCGGATTTGAAGCGGGCTTAACCTCTTTCTTTGAACAGCCGGAAATAAAAACGGCAAATAGAAATAAAAGAAGTACGCCCAAAGTCGGGATTGTGAAACGCCTCATATAATTAATATAGCACAATTTCAGGTGTTTCGCAATTGTTGTGGATTGTAGCCCGGCCCGGTAGCCCGGGCTACAGCTCAAAGCGGCGAGCTATGTGGTGAGAGTGAAGTGAATCATTTTTAACTCCCCCACCCCTCTGCTAAACGCACGAGCGTGCGCACGGCTATACCACTCGCACCCTTGCCGGCGTTGGGTTGGGCTTTGTCAAACCACGCGGTGCCGGCGATGTCGAGGTGCGCCCACGGGGTGCCTTCCACGAATTGCTCCAAAAACTTGGCGGCGGTGATGGTGCCGGCTTTGCGATCTGCACCGGCATTGCGCAGATCGCTCATGTCGCCGCGCATGGGCTCGAGATAATCGGCGTCCATCGGCAACGGCCAATAGCGTTCGCCGCATTCGCGCCCGCGCATTGCGATGCCGTCTCCGAGCGCCTTGTGATTTCCAAGCAACGCCACGCGTACGCTGCCGAGGGCGACGCTGACCGCACCGGTGAGCGTGGCGGCGTTGATGATGTGCGTTGCGCCGAGGCGATTGGCGTAAGTGAGCGCATCAGCCAGCACGAGGCGGCCTTCGGCATCGGTGTTGATGACTTCGATGGTTTTGCCGTTCATCGCGGTGATGATGTCGCCCGGGCGCGTGGCGGTTCCGCTGGGCATATTTTCCGCCATCGCGAGCAGGCACGTGACGCGCACGCGCGGTTGCAAACGGCCGATGGCGGTGATCGCGCCAATCATCGTGGCGGCACCGCCCATATCGTATTTCATTTTCTCCATCGAATTGGCGGGCTTGAGCGACAGGCCGCCGGTGTCGAAGGTGATGCCTTTGCCGACTAGAAAAAGATGATCATCGTTAATTGGGTTTTCCGGATTCCAACTGAGCCGCACCATGCGCGGCGGGCGCACGGAGCCTTGGCCGACGGCGAGCAACGCGCCCGCGCCGAGTTCGCGCAAGTCGTTTTCGTCGAGCACTTCCACTTCCAAGCCGGCGGCTTCGCCTTCGCGCGCGGCGCGCATTGCGAATTCTTCGGGGCCCAAATCGTTGCCGGGGATTTCCACCAACTCACGCGCGAGGTTCACGCACTCGGCAGTGATGCGGCCGGCATCGGCGATCGCCTGATCGCCGGTGGTCAGCAAAATGACTTCTTCGACCGGCCAGGGTTTTTGTTCTTTATAACCACTGGGTCGATGCTGGCCAAAGCCCGCGCCTTCGGAAGCCAAACGCGCGCAGGCATCGGGCGGCAACAGCAGCGCGACCGAGCGGCACTTGGCCTTGGCGGCGGCGCGCACGGCTTGGCCGGCGGCGGCAAACCAATGACGCGCCATGGGGGCTTCGCCGAGGCCAATCAGAAACACGCGCTTCACGGCGGTGTCCGGCACGCGATGGATGAGCGAGCACGCCCCGGTATTGCCTGTGAATTCGCCGGTCTCAATAAGTTCGCCGGGCAACCCGCCGAGACGCGCATCGAGCGCGGCATCCACGGCTGCGCCTTTGGCCAATGGCACGGCCAGCGCGTCAACGTTGAGTTCTTCCCAGTTTCCAGAATGAATGGTGATGTTCATAATTTTAAAATTTTATTTGTGGTCCGGCCCGGGCTCGATTGTCGCAATGGCGTGCAACAAATCAGTAGCGGCTTGGTGGTATAATTTTTTGAGCTGTTCTTTGTCTTTGGTTTCGTTTGCCTTGGCCCGAAGGTCGCGGAAGTCGAGCGGTTCGCCAAACTTTATTTCCACCCGATAGGGGCGCGGAAACCAATGATGCCGGTTGAAGGCTTCGTACGAGCCGAACAATTTGACGGGAACCACTGGCGCATCGCTCTTGAGAATAATGAAGCCCACGCCGGGCTGCGGGGCCTGAATTTGGCCGGTG
This sequence comes from Verrucomicrobiia bacterium, assembly GCA_963583525.1. Taxonomy (GTDB): domain Bacteria; phylum Verrucomicrobiota; class Verrucomicrobiia; order Limisphaerales; family UBA1100; genus JACNJL01. Next base: position 5,002 of record CAUZWB010000147.1, read on the forward strand.
TGCGAGCGGGTGCCTTCGGGATACATCATCACCGCATCGCCGGCGCGCAGGCGGGTGAAAAAAGTTTTTAGGCCGCGGCCGCTGCCGGATTGGTCGACGGGGATGACATTCCAGCTGTGCAGCATTGTCCCAAGCAGCGGCACTTTGTAGGCGCTGGCGCGGGCAAGGGCGACGACCAATCGTCGCACCGAGCAGACCATATAAAATGGATCGAGATAACTGACGTGGTTAGAGGCCAGAATCACGCCGCCGGTTTCCGGTACGCGATCGCTGTGAAACACGCGCCGACGAATCCAAGTGCACGTGAATAGCCCCGAGGTGAACCGGGCCAGCCAATACGAAAAACCAATACGCGTGGGCGTTCGAGCCATCGCTATTTCCCCTGCCCCCGAAAAATACGCAGCACTTTGCGGCGCAACAACGCGGGCCACAGCGCCTTGAGAATGGGCGCAAGTCGCAGACGCGAGGGGATGATGAGTTCGCGCTGGCGGTCGCGCATCGCATCGATGATTTCGCGCGCGCATTGTTCCAGCTTGATGGACTCGTGATTGTGTGAGCGCTTGCTTTCGCCCATCGCCGCGCCATCGGCGGTGCACGCGTTGGCGCGCATATTGGTGCCTTGGATCCAATGCGGATGGACGGTCAAAATATCGACGCCGGTTTCGTCCAGCTCATAGCGCAGTGTATCGCAAAAGCCTTCGAGCGCGTGTTTGCTGGCGACGTATCCGGAATGCGCGGGCACGGCGATTTTGCCCTGAATGCTGCCGATGGAAACGATGAGGCCGCCGGTCTTCTTGAGCGCGGGCAGCGCGAAGTGCAGCGTGTGCACGAGGCCCAAATAATTGACCTCCATCAAGCGACGAAACAAACTGAGGTCAGTAACTTCTTCGAATTTGGCCCACATACTGAGGCCGGCGTTGGAGATGAGAAAGTCAATGCCGCCAAAGCGCTCCGTGGTTCTGGCGATGAGCCGCTCGCAATCTTCGGGCTGAGTAACATCGCCGGTGACAGCCATCGCCTCGCCACCCGCCGCCTCGCATTCAGCCACGGCTTCGGCGAGGGCGTCAGCGTTGCGGGCAAACAGAACCACG
>CAUZWB010000148.1:0-6091 GCA_963583525.1 Verrucomicrobiia bacterium
CCGGGGTTGGCGCGCTCGGAGAGCGCGCCCTACCTGAACCCACCCGGGCCAACGGCCCGGGCTACATTGGCGTTCCGTTTTGCATTTGCGCCGGGGCTGGGCTGGTGTACACAAGGGGCATGCAATTGATTTCTAGATTGTCATTGTTGGTCTGCTTTGCGTTTTGCTTGAATGCAAAGGCGGAGGGGAAATGGGTTTCGTTGTTCAACGGGAAAAATCTTGAGGGTTGGACGGTGAAAATTAAAGGCCAACCGCTTGGTAAAAATTTCAAGGATACGTTCCGCGTGAAGGAGGGTTTGATGCAAGTGGGCTATGAAGGCTATGACGAGTTTGATAAACAGTTCGGCCACATTTTTTACAAGGACTCATTTTCACATTATCGCATTCGGGTGGAGCACCGGTTTGTGGGCAAGCAAATCAAAGGCGGCCCGGGCTGGGCTTGGCGCAACAGCGGCATCATGCTGCATTGTCAGGATCCAAAATCCATGGGGGTGGACCAGGATTTTCCGGTGTCGATCGAAGTGCAATTGTTGGGTGGCCCGGAAAAGGGCAAACGCACGACGGCAAATCTTTGCACGCCAGGCACGAATGTGGAGATGGATGGCAAGCTGCAAACGCGCCATTGTTTTAACAGCAAATCCAAAACCTATCCCGGTGATCAATGGGTGACGGTGGAAGTGGAAGTGCGCGGCGGCGAGGTGATTAAACATTTCGTGAACGGCAAGGAAGTGATGGCGTACACGAAGCCGCAATATGATCCGCGCGATGCGGATGCGAAGAAGCTCATCAAGGGCGATGCGTTGAGCTTGAAGGCGGGTTACATTTCGCTGCAGTCGGAAAGTCATCCGGTGGAGTTTCGCAAAGTGGAGCTGATGGTGCTGGAGAAGTAATGTCGGAGAAGGCACTCACTTCGTACACTTGCAAACTCGACGACGAACAGGCGGCGTTGCTTGAGGCGTACTTGTTGGAGCGTGATTACGAAATGCGCGAGGTGCCTCACACACGCTTCGCGGGGCATCGCAATAAATTAAACGTCAATTTCTATAACAGCGGCAAGCTGTTGGTTCAGGGTAAAGGCACGCGGGAATTCGTGGAGTTTGTGCTCGAGCCGGAAATTCTCAAGGAAGCGCGACTGGGTTATGAGGCGGAGATCAATCCGGAATTCATTCGGCCGCGATTGGGTGTGGATGAATCGGGCAAGGGAGATTTTTTTGGGCCGTTGGTTATCGCCGCAGTTTATGTCAATGAATCCGTGGTGCGGCATTGGCAGGAAAAAGGCATCAAAGATTCTAAACGCGTGAAGAGCGACAAACGCATTGGCGAACTGGCGAAAGTGATTCGTTCCACGCCGGGATGCATTTGGACCGTCGTGCCAATTGGCCCGGAGACTTACAATCGGATGCATAAAAAAATGCGGACGGTGAACCAAATGCTCGCTTGGGGCCACGCGCGGGTGATTGAAAATTTGCTGGAACGCGGCGCGGAGATGGATCCACCGCCGGAGCGGGCGATTAGCGACCAATTCGCGCGCAGCAAATCCACGGTGGCCAATGCGTTGATGGAATTGGGGCGTGGACTGGAACTTGTTCAGCGGCACAAAGCAGAAGAAGACTTGGCAGTGGCCGGAGCCTCGATATTGGCTCGGGACGTTTTTGTGCAAAAAATCGCTGAATTGAGCGAAAAAGTGGGTAAAACACTGCCAAAAGGTGGCGGCAAACCGGTCGATGTGGCGGCCAAAGAACTGGTGGCAGAGCAGGGCGAGGCGGTTTTGGGGGAAGTGGCGAAGGTGCATTTCCGCAATGCGGCGCGGGCATTGGGGCAGCCGGAGCCTCCTCGGTGAATAACTTTTTCAAAAAAAACAAAAAAAACGTTGACTCGCAGCCTTGAATCGCTATTTTCCCTCACCCGCCGACGGCCCCAAAGGGTGTGTTTTGAACGCGTTTAGATTGCGATTGAAATGTGTTTAAAGCGTGTTTGGCGGCAAAAACGAGATGTAAACTAACAAAGCCTAGCCACTTTTCCAAGAAATTTGGGGAGTGTGGTATGGGGTTTTTTCGTTTGTTGAGATTAGAGAGTTGATTGGAAGATTAATTGTAACCGTGCCCTTGTAGCTCAGTTGGTAGAGCGCGTCCTTGGTAAGGACGAGGTCACCGGTTCAACCCCGGTCAAGGGCTCCAGTTTTAGTAAAACGTTAACCAGAAACAGAAGGAAGAGAAAGCAGCATGGCTAAGGAATCATTTGTGCGGGCCAAGCCCCACGTAAACATCGGCACCATCGGTCACGTGGATCATGGTAAAACTACTCTGACGGCCTGCATCTTGGCGGTGCAAGCCAAGGATGGCTTGGCGGAGATCAAGGAGTATTCGGAAATCGCCAAAGGCGGTACCGTGCGCGATGAAACCAAAACGGTGACCATTGCCGTAGCCCACGTGGAGTACGAGAGCGCGACGCGCCACTACGCGCACGTCGATTGCCCGGGTCACGCGGATTACGTGAAGAATATGATCACCGGCGCGGCGCAAATGGACGGCGCGATTTTGGTGGTGGATGCTTCCAGCGGTCCGATGCCGCAAACCAAAGAACACGTGCTGCTCGCCAAACAGGTGGGCGTGCCGAGCATCGTGGTTTGCCTGAACAAATCCGACTTGGTGGACGACGATGAGTTGCTTGACCTCGTGGAGATGGAGGTTCGTGATTTGTTGAACAAATACGACTTCCCCGGCGACGACACGCCGGTCATTCGCGCCAGCGCCACCGGCGCCATGGCGGACGAGGAGAAGTGGGTTAACGCCATCAAGGATCTGCTCAAGGCGTGTGATGAATTTATCCCCGAGCCCGAGCGCGCGGAGGACAAGCCCTTCCTGATGTGCATCGAGGACACCTTCATTATTGAAGGTCGCGGACTAGTGGCCACCGGCCGCGTGGAGCGCGGTATCCTCAAGAAGATGGACGAGGTAGAACTCGTGGGCATCAAGGAAGAGACCGAGAAGACCGTGGCTACGGACATTGAAATGTTCCGCAAATTGCTGAACGAAGCGCGCGCCGGCGAAAATGTGGGCGTGCTGCTGCGCGGCAAAAAGAAGGGTGAAGTGGAGCGCGGCCAAGTGTTGGCCAAGCCCGGCACCATCAAGCCGCACACCCGGTTCAAGGGGCAGGTTTATGTGTTGAGCAAAGACGAGGGTGGCCGTCACACACCGTTCTTTTCGAACTACCGCCCGCAGTTCTTTTTCCGCACCAGCGACATCACCGGATCGGTGCATGAGCTGCGTGATTCGGATGACAAAAACACCGTGGAAATGGCAATGCCCGGTGACAACGTAATTATGGACGTGGAGCTCGGCCAGTCCGTGGCGATGGAGGAAGGGTTGACCTTCGCCATTCGTGAAGGTGGCCGCACCATTGGTTCCGGCCGGGTGGTGAGTATTACCGCGTAGGCGCGAAGCCAGCGTCACCCCGGGGTTCGGACCCATCGTTCGTTTTTTACGGCGATAGCTCAATTGGCAGAGCAGCGGTCTCCAAAACCGCAGGTTGGGGGTTCGACTCCCTCTCGCCGTGCCAACTTTGGCGGCAACCGGAGGGGTGGCAGAGTGGTCGAATGCGGCGGTCTTGAAAACCGCTGTACCGCGAGGTACCGGGGGTTCGAATCCCTCCCCCTCCGCCAACCGGGATGCGACCGCCGCCGACAAGGGCAGCAACGACAGTAATTTATTTGAACACAGATGGCAGCAGCCACTAATACTAATGCAGCCGGCAACGCGCCTGGAGCCCCCGTGGTTTCGGGCGCACTACCCGCGCCCGTCGGCAACGTTCACGAATCCACCGACCCCAAAGGCGCGTCCGGCGAAAAGACCGAGGAAACCGTCGCGGCCGGCATTGATGGGTGGACCATCTTTTGGTTGGCCGCAGGCTTTGCGTTGTTTGTGTTTCTGTGGCGCAAGGGGTACATCGCCTCCTTCCGTAAATTTATCAGTGAAACCCGGGAGCAACTGTACAAGAGCACGTGGCCCACGAGAGACGAACTGAAGCAGCACATCGTGGTGGTAATGATTTCCTCCGTGATGCTTGGAATGTTCACGGTGTTCTCGGACAAAATTGTCCGCTTCATCGTTTGGGATTTGTTAATGGGTAATTAGGAATTTTTATGGCACACGAATGGTACGTCATCCAGACCCTCTCCGGACAGGAGCAAAAGGTCGAGAAAAGCCTCGCCAAACGCATTGGTGACGAGGAGATGTCTGAGTACATCAAAGAAGTGCTCGTGCCCATGGAGAAAGTGGTGGAAGTGCGCGGCGGAAAAAAAACCACCACCCAGCGGAAACTTTATCCGGGTTATATGTTCATGGAAGTTAATCTCTACGACGACGAAGGCCGTATTCATGCCGCGCCGTGGGATTTCATTAACGGCACCCAGGGCATCATCGGATTTGTGGGCGGCGAACGACCGCAACCCACGCCGCCCGCCGAGATCGCAGACATCCAATCGCAGATCGCCGACTCGGAAGAAACCGAACGGCCGAGAGTGAATTTTGAAGTGAACGAAATTGTGAAAATCAACGACGGCCCGTTCCTCAACTACAATGGAGCCGTAGAGGCGATTGATCCGGAGAGCGGCAAGCTCAAAGTCACCATTGATATTTTTGGCCGCAGCACCCCGGTGGAGCTGGAATACTGGCAAGTGGAGAAACAATAACATTTAATTTACAGGAACCCTCGAATGGCCAAAAAAGAAATCGGACTCATTAAGCTGCAGATCCCCGGCGGCGACGCCAAGCCCGCCCCGCCCGTGGGCCCGGCGCTCGGCCAGTTGGGCGTGCCCATCATGCCCTTCTGCAAAGAATTTAACGCCAAAACACAGAACATGGCCGGCACCATCGTGCCCGTGGTCATCACGGTGTATCAGGACAAAAGCTTTACCTTCATCCTCAAATCACCGCCCGCAGCGGAATTGCTGAAGAAAGCCGCCGGCATCGCTTCCGGCAGCGGAACGCCGAATAAAGACAAAGTGGGCCGCGTGACCAAAGCGCAATTGTTGGAAATTGTGAAAACCAAACAGGACGACCTGAATGCGTTTGACGACGAAAAGGCCATCCGCATCATCGCCGGCACTGCCCGCAGCATGGGCATCGAGGTGCTTGGATAGATTTTTGAAATTTTTAAAAATATAAAACCGCGGGAGGGCGTACGTCCGATTGCACCGCAAACACAAAATGCCAAGCAAACGATATAATACAGCACAGGAATCCCTGAACGGGGATGATCGTCAGGGACTGCAGGCCGCCATTGGCGTGCTGGCGGGTTTTCCCAAAGCGAAATTCGATGAGACCGTGGAGCTAAGCTTCCGGATGGGCGTGGATCCAAAGTACTCGGATCAAATGGTGCGCGGCACCGTTTCGCTGCCGCACGGCAGCGGCCAGAAAATTGTGGTGGCCGCATTCACTATGGAAGGTGCCGCGGCCGATGCCGCCAAAGCCGCCGGCGCGGAGCACGTGGGCTTTGAGGAATTAATCAAGAAAGTGGAAGGCGGCTGGACCGGCTTCGATGTGGCCGTGGCCACGCCCGAGGCAATGAAGGGCGGCGTCTCAAAACTCGGCCGCCAGCTCGGCCCGCGCGGGTTGATGCCGAATCCGAAAACCGGCACGGTGACTGATGACCTCGGCAAAGCGGTGACCGCTGTGAAAGCCGGTCGCGTAGAATTCAAGGTGGACAAGACCGCCAACCTTCACGTGGTCGTCGGCAAGGCTTCTTTTGCCGAAGACAAGTTGCTTGAAAACGCGCGTGCCGTGGTGGACGCGATCATCAAAGCGCGCCCGGACGGATTCAAGGGCACGTATCTCGAAAGCTGCACCATCAGCGCCACTATGAGCCCGGGCGTGAAAGTGGATGTTAAAGATCTCGGCAAACAAGACTAACGGAGCAAAACAATGCGAGCGGAAAAACAATTTTTGACGAATGAATACGTGGAGCGGCTCAATGCGTCGCCCTACTTTATTGCCACTGATTACACCGGCGTGACCGTGGCGCAGTTCGAGGAACTGCGCGGCAAGTTGCGTCCGCTGGGCGCGGAAATTCACGTGGTGAAAAACTCCGTGTT
>CAUZWB010000149.1:0-5999 GCA_963583525.1 Verrucomicrobiia bacterium
AAAGTGCGCAGCGGGCCGAATTCTTTTCCGCCTTTGGCTTTGTTTTTTGCTTTGCGGGTTTTTTCGTGATGGCCAATGCGGCGTTTATCGGCAAAGCGATTAGCGATGCGATAGGTGACGCGATAGGTGACGCGATAGGTGACGCGATAGGTGACGCGATAGGTGACGCGATAGGTGACGCGATTAGCGATGCGATTAGCGATGCGATAGGTGATGCCGGTGGTGCCGCCGGGGTTAAGGCGGATGTCGATGATGAGGCCTTCGATGCCGTCCATGGCGCCGAGGGCTTCGTCGAGTGCGGCATCGAGTTTGCGGCGGTTTACGTTGTCGAATTCGCGGATCAATAAGTATCCGAATTTTTCATTGTGCGTGTAGGAGAGGATTCTGCCGGCTGTCTTGGGCTCGCCAAATCCATTTGCCGTCAGCGTTTCCTGCACCATCACTTTGTATTGGCGTTCGAGTTTTCGGGTGTTGAATTCATGGGTGAAGCGCGGCAAATCTTCGGGGCAATATTCCGGCAATTTCAGTCGGCGCGCCCAAAGCGTGACGTGGCCGTCTTTGAGTGGTGCGAGCATGTCGCACATCGTCTTGAAAAGTTCCTTGTCGGTAGTATTGGAATCCACCCGCGGGCGGAATTTTTTGTACTGCGCCTGCCAGTCGACCTTGCGTTCCTTGAAGAACGCGTAGCGTTCATTGAATGTGCCCCAAAGCGCCTCAAAGTTTTTTTCCGGTGCGGAAAGGTTCGCGGCTTGGGTGCCGAGCCCCAGCAGCAGAAAAACAGCCAGTGTGTGGCGGGCGTATTTCATTTGATGTCCTACTTGTGGAGTGTCAGCATTTTTGCGGCGTAGCGTTTGCCGAGTTCGCGATAACCGGCGGCGTTGAAGTGGACGACATCGCCCTTGTGGCCGAGGTTTTCGGCGCTGACCCAGGCGGTGTGTTTCACTTTGCCCGGCAACGCCTTGAGCGCGGCGTCGACGGTGGGTTTGAATTTTGCCGCCACAAAAAACCGGCCCATTTCGCCGACGACGATGGGGAGGTCTTTATCCCCCAAGTCATTTCGCCACGCGATGATCATCGCGTGAAGTTGTTGCTCGTAGATTTTGGAGGTTGCTTCCTTGCCGGAATCGTTTTCGCCTTGGTGCCAGAGGATGCCTTTAATGACGCCGTTTTTTTGCGCGATCTGGGCGCGTTTTAATGCGGCTTTGTAGAGGTCTCCGTTTTGCTGCCAACGGCGGATGGGGGTGCCGCCGACGGCGCAGGGGATGAGGCCGATTTTGATGTTTGGATTTGCTTTGGCCATCGTGATGCCAAAGGTGCGGCCGAGGCTGACGCCGGCGATGGTTTTATCAAACGAAATGGGGTCGACGGCCGACACCCATTCGTTGGCCTTGTTGAGCATCAACACGCGCGGCACGGCCACCTTATCCTCCAGCGCCACCTTGCCGCGCCCGGCCATGTTGGACTGGCCGATGAGCAGGTATAAATGGAAGTTTGCATCAGCCGCCTGCAGCGCGCAGGCAGATATTGCCAACAGTCCGAATATCCAGCGGCGCATGGTTAGAGTTTTTTGCTGAGCTTGCTGGTGAAGGGGGAGGCGGGCAGACCGGCGCCATTGACGAGATTGGGCTCGGCGAGTTGATCCCAGCCGAAGCGCACGCCGATTGGGTTACGAACGGCTTTGCTGGAAACAATGACTTTGCCCTCGTGCACATATGCGCCGGCGGGGAACCATTTGCCCTCGGCGGTGAGCAGCTCGAAATGCGTTAGCGGCTTGTCGTCACGAGACTTAACGCCAGCGGCGTGTTCAAAATCCACGATCACCCGGCCGCCTTCCACTTTGAGTGATTTGTAGAGCGGGCCGGAATACACGATATCTTTTTGGCCGTACGTCTTCGCCAATGCCCACAATGCCAGCCGCTTGCCGACGTCTTGTTTGTTCGGCGGGTGGATGTTGCCCACCGTGGTGATATCCGTGGTGACGGCCATGCCGGTGTTGGGAATATTTTTCACCGCGCTGAGCTGCGCCTGCCAAATGCCTGCCAGCCGCGTGGGGTCGCCGCCGTATCGGTAGGGGGCCAGTTGCACAAACAGAAACGGCATGTCGGCGGTGTGCCACACGCTGCGCCAACCGGTGACGAGCGCGCGCATTTTATGGTAGTACAACATCCCCTCGCCGTTGTTGCTCTCGCCCTGATACCACAGCGCGCCTTTGATTTTATAAGGCAGCAGCGGATGGATCATGCCATTGTACAGCGCAAGCGCGCTTTGATGGTTGACCCCGTTGCCGCGTTTGGCGGGAAAATCTTTCAGATTATCGGCGATGCTTTTAAGCGCAGGCACACTCTTGAAACCCACTGGCGGAATCCACGGCTCGATGCGCGTGCCACCCCAGTTGCTGCCGATGAGGCCGATCGGCACATTCAGTTCGCCCTGCAGATGGCGCGCGAAATAATAACCGACCGCTGTGAAATTACCCGTGACCTTCGGCGTGCTCGGCTGCCAACCGGTCGAAGGCACATCGCTCTCCTGCTTGGCACTGGGGCGGTGCGGAATTTTTATGTGGCGAATGAGCGGATGCTTGGCGTTGGCGATTTCCTCTTTTGCATTCGTCGAACGGGAGACGGTCCATTCCATATTCGACTGACCGGAGCACAGCCAAACTTCGCCCACAAGCACGTCCGTGAGCTTCACCGTGCTGCTGCCTTTTACCGTGAGCGCGCGGCCCTTGGCGCTGGCCTTCATGGCGGTGAGCTTTACCTGCCATCGGCCATCCTTACCGGCTTTTGCAGTGTGGGTTTGGTCGGCGAACGAAACGGTCACCTCCGTGCTCGCATCATCCCAGCCCCAAACCGGACACGCCGCGTCCCGTTGCAAAACCATATGGCTTCCGAGAATGGACGGCAACTTGGTTTCCGCTTGCGCGAAAAAAGTGGTAAAGGTGAATAGGGCAATCGTCCCTCCGAGGGTAAGCAAACGTTTGGTCATGTGCGGATTGCAACGTGGATTGGCTCGGACGTCAATGCGGAAAATGCGGGATAAGTAGTTTTATTTTGGCAAGGGCTGGTTGAGTTCTGTGGCCAGGTTTTTTAATTGGCCTGATAGCGCGGTTTCAATTTTTTCCATTAGGGAGGGGCCGGTGCGGTCGCGTTGGGCGGGGACGGCAATGGCGTCGCCAATTTCAATGATTACGCGATGCGGCCGATGGCGGTCCACAAACTTAAAATCGTGCTCGAAGCGTTCCACCGTTTCGATGAGGCGCTCGATGCACGGTTCGGCAGCCAAATAATCGGCGGGATACGCGCCGAGGTGCAGGGCGAAGGTGCAATCGCGCAGTTGTTTCCAGCAATGCTCGCGACGGCCGGGCGTGGCGTCGCCGTCCACCAGTTCCTTGAGCATCACCGTGCGGAGCGCCTTCACGCGCTCGTACACGCCGCGGCCTTCGGTGGGGCGTTCCCATTCCTGCTCGATGGGCTCGAGGATGTGGTTGATGAGCCGGTCGAGGCGGTCAAACAATTCACCGGACTGCGCCTCGCCAAAATATTCCACCTCGCGCAAGCCGAGCAAACCCGTGCCAATTTTGCGCACACGATCCAATGGCGATAAATCGGTTTGTGGTTCCCACGAAAGCTCGCGCTCGAGGTCGGCCAGTGCGGTGGAAAGGGTTTCCTCCAAATCACCGGTAAATTGATACTTGAGCGCCACTGGATGCACCACCACTTGACCACCATCTGCGCCGCGTTTCTTGGCCGCGCGCTGCACGATCAGCGAGGCGCCTTCCTGCAAAGGGCTGAGCCGGTCGTTGTGAAACGAAACGGTGCCCTCGGGAAACAACACGAGCGGTCGGCGCGCCTCGGTGAGAATGTCGATGGCGGTGTTCAGTGAAGTTTTGTCCAAGCCCTCGCGATGCACGCTGAAGGCGCCCAGCTGCCGAACGAGAAAACGCTGGAACCAGCCCTGCTTGAATACATGCCAACTGGCCATGAAATGAAAATGAGAATTCACGTATTTCGTCAGCAGCCCGAGCACCATCGCGTCCGGATCGCGCACGTGATTGGGCGTAAGCACGATGCCGTGGCCCGCCCCGAGCGAGGCGCGCAATTTCTCGGCGCCGCGCACTTCGTGTCCCACGATGCCCCACGCCCGCTTCAAGTGACCGGGTAATACCGGCTGCATCAATCTTGCCACCAGCGTGCCACTCTTGGGCGGCACGAATTCATAAGGCTCTGCTACGATGACCTCAGCCGTCTCGGTGGCCAGCCCACTTTGTGTCTGCGCTTCCATTGCTCGCGCGGAGCATACGCACTTCCAGCCATTTCACAAAATTGAAACGCGAGAGTGAACCATTGATTCTATCAATGACATTGCCTCCCCGAACCTCGCCGCCTACACTCCGCCCATGCAGAAGTGGGAATACAAAGTGGTGAAACGCGCCGATGTGTCGGAGGAACAGCTGAATGGACTCGGTGTGGATGGCTGGGAATTGATGAATTTTGTGCTGCCCCAATGCAACATCCCGGGCAGCTTTGACGAGATTGACGTGGAAATTGTGCTGCGCCGCGCGCTGGCCGAGTAGCCCAAGCAGCCTAAACGTCGTGTAAATTGTAGGTGTGCAATTTACGGTGCAACGTGCGGCGGCTCATGCCGATTTTCTCGGCGGCTTGGGTGCGGTTGCCGTTGCAGTCTTTTAATGCGCGGATGATGAGCGCTTTTTCGGCGTCCTCCACGGTGAGATTTTTTTTACCGAGCACATCCTTGGCGTCAGGATGGGAAACTCCCGGGGATTCGCCGCGCACGCTGGGCGGCAAATCGCGCAGCGAAATTACATCGCCCCGGCACAGCACCACCGCGTGCTCAATGGCCGTGCGCAGCTCGCGGACGTTGCCGGGCCACGGATGATTCATCAGTGCCTCGATGGCATCCTGATGCAGCTCTGCGAGGGCTTTGGCATTTTCTTTTGCGAACTCTTTCAGGAATTCTTTGGCCAGTAAAATGATGTCCGTGCCGCGGTCGCGCAGGGGCGGCAACTGCATTTCCACCACGCGCAATCGAAAAAATAAATCCTCGCGAAAATCGCCTTTGGCCACCGCCGCCTCGAGATTGAGATTCGTAGCAGCAATCAGCCGCACGTCGGCGGAGATTGTTTGGTTAGAACCGACCCGCTCGAAAGTACGCTCGCCAAGAAAGCGCAGCAGCTTTACTTGGATCGCCGGATCAATTTCGCCAACTTCATCCAAAAACAACGTGCCACCATTGGCTTGTTCAAAACGCCCGATGCGCCGTTCATGCGCGCCGGTGAACGCGCCTTTCTCATGCCCGAACAATTCGCTTTCCAAAAGCGTCGGCGAGAGCGCGGCGCAATGGACGGTGACCATCGGCTGCTTGGCGCGCGGGCTGAGGTTGTGAATCGCCTTGGCGATGAGTTCCTTGCCCGTGCCGCTTTCGCCAAGCACCAACACGCTCGCGCGCGCGGGGGCGATTTGCTGGACGACTTCAAAAATCTCCTGCATCACCGGCGATTGGCCGATGATGTTTTCGAGGCCGAACTTGGTGTCAATCTGCGAACGCAGATCGCGGTTTTCCGATTCCAGTTTATTCGACCGCAACGCGCGGGCGATGCGCATTTCCAGCTCATCAATCTGCAATCGTCCCTTCGCGATGTAATCATCCGCGCCCTGTCGCATGGCGTCCACCGCCATTTCCTCGCTGCCGTAAGCGGTCATCAAAATGCAAATCGGGGGCTTGCTCAGTGATTTGGCGCGCTTGATCAAATCCAGTCCGCCCACGCCCGGCATGCGCAAATCCGTCAGCAGCACGTCAAACGCATCCTCCTCCAACAACCGCATCGCGCCCTCCCCATCTTCGGCAAGGTATACATCATAGCGATCCTCCAACGCCGCGCGCAGTCCTTCCCGTGTCGGCTTCTCGTCATCGACTATTAAAACAGTGGGTTTAAGCATGCTCTTCAGTGGGTTCGCCTCCCGTCAGGCGCAGGGGTTGTT
>CAUZWB010000150.1:0-5980 GCA_963583525.1 Verrucomicrobiia bacterium
TCTTCACTTTGAGCGGGTTGGCGAAGGACCATTTGCTGCCGGAAAATTCCACTGTGGCTTCAGCCGACGCTTGGCTGATTCTTTTCGAAAGACTCCGGTACTGTGTTGAAACCAAACACAGGTACAACAACATCAAGCCTACGCCCCCGAAGCTCACTGCGCTTTGGTGGAAAAGGTAGCCCGCGCCGATGATCAGGAGAATCGCGTACAACAGATACACAAAGCCCGTTCGGAATTCGTAGACCACAAATTCATCGGACGCTTCGATTTGCCGGTACGGCTTGAACAGATCCATTCGGCGACTTACACCTTCGGCTCCCAACCCTTCCGATACTCGCGGCCCCAGTATTTTTTCATCGCGTCTTCGTTGTCGATGACTTTGCCGGTCTTGGGATCCACATCAATCGCGCCGCCGGAGCGGTGGGCGATGTTGCCGAGGTGGCAGAGATGGGAGCTGATTTGGGCGTCGGCGATTTCTGAGTTCAACGGCTCATCGGTACGAATCCCATTGAGAAAATTGCCAAAGTGGAAGCCGTCATCCCAGCCGGCTTTGTTTTCTTTCACCAGTTTGCCGGCCTTATCGAATTGCTTGTATGTGGTGCGGTGGATCTCGAGTGTGCCGGTATCGCCATAAAAAGTGGTGAACGGACGGGGTTCCGGCCGCCGCGGATGACAGCTGCTTTGGTCCCACGCGATGCCGACCTCGCCAAAATCATAAACGCCGTAAGCGGTGTCCGGCGTTTCCTGATCGTCATCAAAATGATAACGCCCGCCGTTCATTGTCACGCGCTTCGGGTAATCCACCTGTAAACCCCAGCGCGCCACGTCGAGAAAGTGCGGGCCGTTGTTTTGGATTTCGCCGCCGCCGTACAGCCAATGCCAATGCCAATTGTAATGCACAAGATTGTCCTTAAACGGCCGCTCCGGACACGGGCCCTGCCAACGTTGCCAACCCTCCTCGCCCAGCCAGTCGGGCACCTTCACAAATTTGCCTTTGCCGATGCTCGCCCGCGCGCCCTTATACCAGCAGCGCGCGTACAACGGCTTGCCAATCTCGCCCGCCTTCACGCGCTCGATGCCCTCAATGATGCCCGGCTGACTGCGACGTTGGTTGCCCATCTGCACTTTCTTTTTATACTTACGGGATGCGGCCACAATCAACTCCGCCTCGCGCGCGTTTTGGCTGCCCGGTTTCTCGACGTACACGTGCTTACCCGCTTGCATCGCGCGGATGGCCGCGGTCGTGTGCCAAAAATTCGGCATCGCGATTGAAATCACATCCACCGATTTGTCCTTCAGCATCACCTCAAAATCATTCGTGCCAACGGGATCTTTTGTCTGCGGCGATTTCGCAAGATATTTCTTGGCCGCGTTCAATCCGCTGGCGACGCGCCGATTATCCAAGTCGCACGCATACGCCACCTCGCAGTTCGATGCCTCCATATATTTGCGCACATGCCCAATCCCCCGACTGAGCCCCACTACGCCCACGGTGATTTTCTTTTGAGTATCTTTCGCTTTGAGGATGGACGGAAAGGCAACCATTGCCGTAGCCGAAGCTGCGGTGGTGCCAACGAATTGACGACGGGATAAATGTTTTTTCATAAGCCAGTTTGCAGAAAGCAAAAGGCTACGCCACTCGGCGGAATTGGCAAGGGAAAGCGTGGACTAAATCGTGCCTTTTTTGATCAAGGCGCGACCGTATTCGCGGTTCATTCGGGCGATGAAATCGAGGGAGATTTCTTTAGGACACACCGCTTCGCACGAGCCGGTGACGGTGCAGTTGCCGAAGCCTTCGTCGTCCATTTGCTTTACCATCGCCAGCGCGCGACGTTCGCGCTCGGGTTGGCCTTGCGGCACGAGACTGAGGTGGGAAATTTTCGCGGCGACAAAAAGCATCGCGCTGGCGTTTTTGCAGGCCGCCACACACGCGCCGCAGCCGATGCATTGCGCGGCGTCCATCGCGAGGTCGGATTCATCCTTGGGCACGGCGATTGCATTGGCGTCGGGCACGCTGCCGGTGCGCACGCTGATGAAGCCGCCCTTTTGCTGAATGCGATCGAACGCCGTGCGGTCCACCACCAAATCGCGATGCACCGGAAACGCCGTCGCGCGCCAAGGCTCAATGGTGATCGTCATCCCATCGCTGAAATGCCGCATGTGCAACTGACACGCCGTGGTGCCCTTTTGCCCGCCGTGCGCCACGCCATTGATGACCATCGAGCACGTGCCGCAAATGCCTTCGCGGCAGTCGGAATCAAACGCGATCGCTTCCTTGCCGGTTCCCATGAGCCCTTCGTTGACCACATCGAGCATTTCCAAAAACGACATATCGGGACTGATATCGCGCGCTTCGTATTCTTCGAAGCGGCCGACATCGTCCGCGTTGTCTTGGCGCCAAACTTTGAGTTTCAAATTCATAAGCTTGTCCATTATTTGTAACTGCGTTGCGTCATCTTCACTTCCTCGTACACAAGATTCTCTTTGTGCAGCTCGGGCGCTTGATTTTCGCCTTTGTATTCCCAGGCACCGACGAAGGAAAAATTTTCATCATCGCGTTTGGCTTCGCCTTCGGGGGTTTGGTGTTCTTCGCGGAAATGTCCGCCGCAGGATTCCTCGCGTTGCAGCGCGTCACGACACATCAATTCACCGAACTCCAGGAAATCCGCCACGCGCGCGGCGTGCTCGAGGCTTTGATTGAGCGAACCATTTTCGCCGGGCACATTCAGGTTCTCCCAAAATTCCGCGCGCAATTCAGGAATTTTTTTGATGGCCTCTTCCAGCCCCGCTTTGTTGCGCGCCATCCCGCACTTGTCCCACATAATTTGACCCAGCTCGCGATGAAATGAAGTCGGCGTGCGTTTACCTTTAATGGACAACATTTGATCAATCTGCCCGCGCACTTTTTCTTCTGCACCGGCAAACTCACTGCCCTCCACACTCGGCCGATCGTCCGGGCCCACTTCGGCGAGGTATTGGCCGATGGTGTACGGCAGCACAAAATATCCATCCGCCAAGCCCTGCATCAATGCGCTGGCGCCGAGGCGATTGGCGCCGTGGTCAGAGAAGTTTGCCTCGCCCACCACGTACAAGCCCGGCACGTTGCTCATCAAATTATAATCCACCCACAGTCCGCCCATCGTATAATGCACGGCGGGGAAAATGGTCATTGGGTTTTTGTACGCGTTGCTGCCGGTAATCTTTTCGTACATATCGAAAAGGTTACCGTAGCGTTCGCGCACCGCGGGCTCGCCCAAACGCCCGATCGCATCCTCAAAATCCAAATACACACCAAGGCCCGAAGCCACTACGCCGCGGCCGTCGTCGCAGGCTTCCTTCGCGTTGCGCGAGGCCACATCGCGTGGCACAAGATTACCGAAACTGGGGTACTTGCGCTCGAGATAATAATCCCGATCCGCCTCCGCCACATCGCTCGCCTTCAGCTCGCCTTTGCGAATTTGTTCCGCAACCGCCTGCCTTTTTGGCACCCACACGCGGCCATCGTTCCGGAGCGATTCGCTCATCAACGTGAGCTTGCTCTGATGTTCGCCGCTCACCGGAATGCAAGTGGGATGAATCTGCGTGTAACACGGATTTGCAAACGCCGCGCCGCGTTTGTACGCGCGGAACGACGCCGTGACATTGGAGCCCATCGCGTTGGTGGAAAGGAAGAAAGCGTTGCCATAGCCGCCCGTTGCCAGCACCACCGCGTGCGCCGAGTGCCGGCTGATTTCGCCACTCACCATATCGCGCACCACGATGCCTTTCGCGTGGCCATCCACCAACACCACATCAAGCATCTCCGTGCGCGGAAACATCTGCACCTTGCCGAGACCTATTTGTCGGGACAACGAGGAGTACGCGCCAAGCAACAATTGCTGGCCCGTCTGGCCGCGCGCGTAAAACGTGCGGCTCACCTGCGCGCCGCCGAAGGAACGATTAGCCAACAAGCCGCCGTACTCGCGCGCGAAGGGCACGCCTTGCGCGGCGCATTGGTCAATGATGTTCACGCTCACTTGCGCGAGCCGATGCACGTTGGCCTCGCGCGAACGATAATCGCCGCCCTTCACGGTGTCGTAAAAAAGCCGATGCACGCTGTCGCCATCGTTCTGATAATTCTTGGCCGCATTGATGCCTCCCTGCGCGGCGATGGAATGCGCGCGACGCGGGCTATCCTGAAAACAAAAACACTTCACGTTATAGCCCAGCTCCGCCAACGTGGCGGCGGCCGATGCGCCCGCCAAACCGCTGCCCACCACGATGACCTCGTACTTCCGCTTGTTGGCGGGGTTCACCAGCTTCAGGTCAAACTGATGCTTGCCCCATTTCTGGGCCATCGGTCCGGACGGAATTTTGGCGTCAAGGTTCATCCTATTTAATAATAATAAAGCCCGCGAGCACACTCACTGGGATGGAAATATAACCGATAAAAATCAAAGCCGATGCACCCATTGCAAATCGATCCATCCACGGCGCAAGATTTTTATTCTTAAATCCAAGCGACTGAAATATCGCGCTCAAGCCGTGGCTCAAGTGAACACAAAGCAACCCCACCGCCACCACATAAAAAACTGAAACTGCCGGCACTTTGAAACCGGTGACAATCATCTTGAAAATATCCGCGTGATCTTTGCCTTCCACGCCCCCTTCCAGCGGTGTCACAAAATCCTCCGCCACATAAAACGATTCGAAGTCCGCACTCGCGCCGTTGATCTGCGGCACCTTCCACGTGTAATGCGCCAAATGATAAAACGCAAACGCCGCAATAATCAGCCCACTGAAAATCATCGTGCGCGCGGCAAACTTCGCCACAATGTCATCGCGCCGATGCGCGTCCACCGGCTCTGCCGCCGCCTCGTATTCCACCGTACGCGCCTCGCGATTTTCCGAAGTCAATTTCAGGGCCGACCAAATATGCAGCCCCACCATTCCCAGCAACCCAATCCGTGCCACCCACAGCAGCGGCCCCAGCGCCTGCAGCTTAGCGGCGTATTCATTGATTGCCGCCGGCCCCGCGAACACCAGCAAGTTGCCCAGCATATGCATCACCACAAACCCAAACAGACCCGCGCCCGTAATGGCCATTAGGTACTTGCGACCCAGCGACGTTTTGAAAATGCCCGTGATGAAATCCATCGACTGCGCAAAGGTATCGTACAGACCCCGCCTGCCGTCAATGGAATTGCGGAGCTCCAATGTGCTGCCGGCACTATTACTCCACCCGCACTTCAATCGATTTCGGCAATGCCTCTTCGCGCTTGGCGATTTGGATTTCTAGCAAACCATCTTTGAAGTTGGCCACCACGCTTTCGGCGTCTACATCTTCCGGCAGCGTGAAGCTGCGGGTGAACGTGCCGTGCGAGCGTTCCGCGCGGTGGAAGGTTTTAGTTTCCACGCGGCGCTCCAAATCGCGCTCGCCTGAAAGCGTCAGCACGCCATTCTCAACCGTCACTTTCACTTTCTCTTTGCTCAACCCCGGCAGCTCCGCGCGGATGGTATACGCTTCGGCCGATTCCTCGATGTCCACCACCGGCGACCACGCCACCGATTGCAAACCCTCGCCGCCCAGCACTGATGCCAGCCGACCGTGAAACAGCTCGTCCATTTCGTGAATGGGATTCCAAATGCTCAATGTGTTCATTTTCATTCCTTTCAGGCGGTGTTAAAAAAGGCCGCAAAGTCCCGCCAATTGACTTTTTGGCTGTCTAAAACTCAATGTTTCACCTGTTAACAACAAGAACCGTGCCAGCCGACAAAAAATCTAAAATCGAAAATAACAGTCTAAAAATGCAATTATTGCGTTTTTTATAATGTTAATATCGTGTGAATTAGAGCTATTTTGGCACAATGGTGACTGCGCCGTTTTGGCGCTTACCTAAAGTAAGTCGCTAAGCGATGGAATGCTGTGGCCGATGGGTTCGGCGCTGTCGCGGCAGAGCCAACGGGACTGGAATCCGGCGGCTTGCGCGCCGTGGTGGTC
>CAUZWB010000151.1:0-5947 GCA_963583525.1 Verrucomicrobiia bacterium
AATAAAAACAACGAAAATGAAACATACATTCAAAACGAAACTTAAACTCATATCTTTGTTGGCTTTGTTTTTTGTGATTGGTTGCACAATAACCATTACGCCCGGTTTCCGCAAAACCCCGAAAGCCGTCCCCGACACCAAAACAACGCCCTCAGGCATCAACCAAACCTCCAAGGTCAAAATCGGCACCCCAATCTGGGAGTTTGAAGCGGGACAAACTGTGCACTCCTCCCCCGCCATCGGTTCTGATGGCACGGTTTACGTCGGCTCAGCTGACACCAAGCTCTATGCCATCAATGGCAAGAGTGGGGTCAAGCTATGGGAATTTGAAACGGGAGGGTCTGTGCACTCCTCCCCCGCCATTGGACCAGATGGCACGGTTTACGTCGGGTCAAGAGACAACAAGCTCTATGCCATCAATGGCAAGAGTGGGGTCAAGCTATGGGAATTTGAAACGGGAAATGGGGTGTCCTCCCCCGCCATCGGTTCTGATGGCACGGTTTACGTCGGGTCAGGGGACAACAAGCTCTATGCCATCAATGGCAAAAGTGGGGTCAAGCTATGGGAATTTGAAACGGGAGATGGGGTGTCCTCCCCCGCCATCGGATCTGATGGTACCGTTTACGTCGGGTCAGATGACTACAAGCTCTATGCCTTAAGTGGCAAGACTGGGGTCAAGCTATGGGAATTTGAAACGGGAGGTTATGTGCTCTCCTCCCCCGCCATCGGATCTGATGGCACGGTTTACGTCGGGTCAGATGACAAAAAGCTCTATGCCATCAATGGCAAGAGTGGGGTCGAGCTATGGGAATTTGAAACGGGAAGTAGGGTGTACTCCTCCCCCGCCATCGGATCTGATGGCACGGTTTACGTCGGGTCATCCAGCAAGCTCTATGCCATCAATGGCAAGAGTGGGGTCAAGCTATGGGAATTTGAAACGGGACGTGAGGTGACCTCCTCCCCCGGCATCGGATCTGATGGCGCGGTTTACGTCGGGTCAGTTGACAACAAGCTCTATGCCATCAATGGTAAGAGTGGGGTCAAGCTATGGGAATTTGAAACGGGAAGTTTTGTGCAATCCTCCCCCGCCATCGGATCTGATGGCACGGTTTACGTCGGGTCAGTTGACAAAAAGCTCTATGCCATCAAGACCGATTCCAAAGGCCCCGCCAAAAGCCCGTGGCCGATGCGTGGGCAGAATGCCCAACACACGGGGCGTGCACCCAAGAAATAATTTAAATGAAAAAACAAATCCTCTTTGCCCTCGTGGCACTACTGCTCGCCCTGCCATCAGCGCAGGCTGCCAAGCCCAATTTCATCGTCGTTTTCTGTGATGATCTTGGCTACGGCGATATCGGGCCCTTCGGCTCCACGAAACACGCCACGCCGGTGTTGGACAAGATGGCCAAGGAAGGCATGAAGCTCACCGACTTCTATTCCACCTGCCCGGTCTGCACGCCCTCACGTTCGAGCCTCATGACCGGCTGTTATCCGCGCCGCGTCAACATGCATGTGGATGAAAAGAACCTGTGCGTACTCTTCCCCGCCGCCCGCAAGGGCCTCAACCCCAGCGAGATCACCGTAGCCGAGGTGCTAAAGGAGAAGGGCTACGCCACCATGTGTATCGGCAAATGGCACCTGGGCGATCACCCCGATTTCATGCCCACTTCTCAAGGCTTCGATCATTACTTTGGCATCCCCTACAGCAACGACATGAACCGCAAGCAGGTGCCGTTGCCTTTGGTACGCGATCTTGAGGTAATTGAGGATAGCGTGCAGCGCGATACCACCATCACCACGCAGTACACCGAAGAAGCGGTAAAATTCATCAAGGCCAACAGCAAAAAACCATTCTTCCTCTACCTGCCACACACCGCCGTGCATCTGCCGCTGGTGCCGGGCAAGAAATTCAAGGGCACCAGTAAGGATGGCTCTTACGGCGATTGGGTGCAGGAGATCGATTGGTCCATGGGCGAACTCTTCAAGGCGCTGAAAGCCGAAGGTATCGATGAAAATACGTTTGTTCTCTTTACGTCCGACAACGGTTCCTTCCGCGAGAAGCAGGGTAGCAACCTTCCCTTGCGTGGCCGCAAGGGCCGCACCGATGAAGGCGGCATGCGCGTACCCTGCGTGGTACGTTGGCCCGGCAAAATCCCCGCCGGCACCAGCAGCAGCGCGCTCACCAGCACATTGGACATCCTGCCCACGCTCGCCGCAATCGCCGGCGGCAAGACTCCGGCCGACCGCATCATCGACGGCAAAAACATCTGGCCCATCCTCAGCGGCAAATCTAAAGCCCATCCTCGCGACGCGTTTTTCTACTACCAAATGGACCAACTGCAGGCCGTCCGCGCCGGCGACTGGAAACTCTTCGTGGCGATGGACAGCAAGAAACGAAACTGGGGCAAGCCCGAGGGCAAGAAGGAGTTGAAACTTTTCAACCTCGCCAAGGACATTCACGAGGATCGCAACGTCGCCGCTGAAAACCCGAAAGTCGTCAAGCAACTCCTCGCCTACGCCGAGGCCGCCCGCCAAGACCTCGGCGACACCAACCGCCCCGGCAAAGGCCAGCGCAAGGCCGGCTGGGTGGACAAGGCTTCACCGCGGTTGTTGAAGAAATAGCCAGCCTCATCCCGCTTGACCGCGTTCGCGTGGGCTGCCAACAATTGGGCGTGATCCGTTTTTCTTTTTTTCTTTTTGTCGGCGCGTGGCTGGTTGCGGCGCAGCCGGAGCAATGGCGCAAGGAGCGGCGGCTGATCGATCTGCACATGCACGTGGGCTACTCGGAGCCGTACCTGAAACGGGCGGTGGGTATCATGGACCGCGCGGGGATCGGCATTGGCGCGAATCTCAATGGCGGCACGGTGACGCGCAAGGACGGCAAGCCTTCCGCCTTCGAGCGCAACAAGGCGCTGGCGGATCGGCTGTTCCCCGGGCGCTTTGTGCATTATGCGAATCTTGATTACGCGGGCTGGGATGAGCCGGGCTTTGCCGCCAAGGCCGCGGCGCAGATTGATGAGGCGCATCGGCTGGGCGCGGCGGGGCTGAAGGAATGGAAACGGCTCGGCCTTTATTTGCGCGACAAGAACGGCAAGCTGATTCTCATCGACGATCCGCGGCTCGATCCGGTTTGGAAACGCTGTGGGAAACTGGGCCTGCCGGTTTCCATTCACGTGGCCGATCCGCGCGCGTTTTGGTTGCCGTTCAATTCCAAAAATGAACGCTGGGCCGAGCTGAAGGATCACCGCCCGTGGTGGTTTGGCGACAAGGAAAAGTACCCGCCGCGAATGGATTTGCTCAACGCGCTGGACCGCGTCATCGCGCGTCATCGCAAGACTACTTTTGTGTGCGTGCATTTTGCCAACAACGCTGAGGACCTCGAGTGGGTGGACGCCGCGCTCACCCGCAACCCGAACATGATGGCCGACCTTGCCGCGCGCATTCCCGAGGTGGGCCGGCACGCGCCGGAAAAAGTGCGCCGCCTGTTCACCAAGCATCAAGACCGCATTTTGTTCGCCACGGATTTCATGGTCTACAGCCGGCTCATCCTCGGCTCCAGCGGCAAAGGCCCCGCGCCGACTGACGCGGACGCGCACGAGTTTTATTCCAAACACTGGCGCTGGATGGAAACCAACGACCGGCAGTTCGCGCACATGACGCCGATTCAAGGTGACTGGAAAATCGACGCCATCGGCCTGCCGCCAAAGGTGCTGCGGAAAATTTATTTCGACAACGCGCACCGGCTGCTCGTGCGCACCCTCCCGCTGCCGCGCCTGCGCGCGAAGCGTATTCGGGAGGATTTCAAACTCACCGGCCGCCTCACCGCGCCGCAATGGAAAACCGCCACGCCCGCGCGCATCGAGCGCCAAATCAGCAACGGCGCCGCCCACCCGGAAATCGCCACCACCGCCCGCGTGTTGTGGTCCGATAATTTTTTGTACATCGGTTACGAGTGTCCGTTTACAAAATTGACCACATTTAATCCTCCTCAAAAAACCGAGCGCTACGGCCTGTGGAGTCGCGACGTGGTCGAGGCATTTATCGGCACCGATCCATCCGACATCGGCCGCTACACCGAGTACGAGCTGGCGCCCACCGGCGACAAGCTCGACCTGAAAATCATCCCCGGGTTGAAGCCTATCAAGGGGCTCGGCTGGGACAGCGGTTTCGAGGTCGCCACGCACATCGACCCCAAACGAAAAATCTGGACCGCCGAAATGCGCATCCCCCTCAAGTCCCTCGGCGGCCAAGCCCCCGGCCAAAAAACCGAATGGCGCCTCAACCTCTACCGCCACGATCCTGCCCACAAAGCCTTCCTCGGCTGGAGCCCGTTGGCCAACGGCAGTGCCCACACCCCCGCCCGTTTCGGCCGGTTAACTTTCGAGGAATAAAACGGGCAAGGTGGGACTTGCCCCTTTTGCCGGTATTCGTACACTCGGCGGATGTTCCGTTTGTTTCTTTTCCTGATCGGCGCGGCTTCGTTGTCTGCCGCTGAGCACTTGCTGCACACCTTTGAGCGCCAAACTCTTTCCACTGAATATTTTTGTGAGGGCGCTGGGTTTGGCGATGTGTCGCACGATGGCAAGCCGGATATTGTCGCGGGGCCGTATTGGTACGCGGGGCCGGACTTTAAGACGAAGCACGAGATTTATCCGCCCAAGCCGCAGAACCGCAATCGCTACGCGGACAATTTTTTCTCGTTTGTGTACGACTTCAATGGCGATGGCTGGGGGGATGTTTTGCGGATTGGATTCCCCGGCACACCGGCAATTGTTTTTGAAAACCCCAAGGGCGCGAAGGGCCATTGGAAACGCCATCAGGTTTTTGATTGGGTGAGCAATGAATCGCCGACGCTGACCAATCTCGTGGGCGACGCGCGGCCGGAACTGATTTGCACCAAGCGCGGGCAGTTCGGCTACGTGACGGTGGATTGGAAAAATCCGTTTGGCGAATGGACGTTCCACGCGGTGTCCGGCGCGATTACTTCGCAAAAATTCGGGCACGGCTTGGGCGTGGGGGATGTGAACGGCGACGGCCGGCCGGACATCATTCACAAGGACGGCTGGTTCGAACAACCGGCCACCGACAAGGAAGCGTGGAAGGCGCACAAGTTTGCGTTCGCCCCACGCGGCGGCGCGCAGATGTTTGCGTACGACGTGGACGGCGATGGCGACAACGACATCATCACCAGCCTCGCCGCGCACGAGTTCGGCTTGGCGTGGTTCGAGCAAATCAAAACCAAAGACGGCGGCATCACGTTCAAAAAACATCTCATCATGGGCAGCACCCGCCGCGAAAATAAATACGGGGTGGTCTTCAGTGAACTGCACGCCACCGGCTTGCACGACATCGACGGCGACGGGCTTTCCGATATCATTACCGGCAAAACCTATTGGTCGCATCACAAGCAATCGCCGCAATGGGACGCGGGCGCGGTGGTGTATTGGTTCAAACTCGTGCGCGGCAAAGACGGCGTCGACTTCGTGCCGCAACGAGCCGACACCGACTCGGGCCTCGGCCGGCAGGTTTCCATCGGCGACGTGAATGGCGACGGCTTGCCGGATATCGTCTCCGCCGGAATGAAGGGCACGCACGTGCTGCGGCACATCGCGCGCAAAGTGAGCGCCGCCGAATACGCCAAGGCGCAGCCGAAAAAGTTTGTGGCGCCGCCGTTGCCCAAAGGCGTTTTGCCGAAGGGCAAACTTGGCCAAGCGCTGAATCTCGATTTTGAAAAAGGCACGCTCGCTGACTGGACGGCCAAGGGCAAAGCGTGGGAAGGCCAACCCATCGAAGGCGAAATTTCTCCCAAGCGAAAATTCGGCGAAGGCAAGACGGCCAAGCCGCAGGGGAAGTTTTGGCTGGGCGGTTTTGAAAAACTTTTTGATACGCCAACCGGTACGCTGAGTTCGGCGGCGTTTGTGGTCACGCACCCGTTCGCGGCCTTCCT
>CAUZWB010000152.1:0-5945 GCA_963583525.1 Verrucomicrobiia bacterium
AAACGGTCATCACGCCGGGCACGTGGAATCACGTGGTGCTCGCGCGCGAGGGCAGCCGCGTGACCGCGTGGCTCAACGGCGGAACCGCGCCGGAATTCGAGGGTGCCATCAAGGCCACCGCCGCGGCCGCCGCGGAGTTTTTCCTCGGCGGCCGCAATGAGCGCTTTGCGCTGATGAACGGCCGGCTGGCGCACGTGGCATTTTTCAACCGCGCCGTGACCGCCGCCGAGGCAAGGCAACTCCACGCCGCCGCCGGCCTGTCCGCCGGGCCAATCACCAAGCCACTTGAAAAATCTGCGCCGGCGGTGGCCGTGAATGACCCCAAGGCAGAAATTGCGAAGCTGGAAAAACAAATTGCCGCCATCAAGAAAGACACGCCGCATTACGATGTGCCGATGGTCAACGGCGTGGCCGAGGCGGCGCTGTTCGTGAACGCCCGCCGTAATGGCACTCACGGGACGACGCTGGATTACACCGTCGGCAAGGCGCGCGATCTCTCTATTCACAAACGCGGCAATCCGAACACTACCGGCGCGCTCGTGCCCCGGCGTTTTCTCGGCGCGTTCCCGGTGAAGGCCACGGCGCCGCGCCAGTTCAAGCGCGGCAGCGGTCGGCTGGACTTGGCCGAGGCGATGGTCGAGGAAGCCGCGCCGTTGGCCGCGCGCGTCATGGTCAACCGCGTCTGGCAGCATCACTTCGGCCGCGGCCTGTGCCCCACGCCGAGCGAGCTGGGGCATTCCGGCGAAGCGCCGACGCATCCGGTTTTGTTGAACGACCTCGCCACGCGCTTCGTGAAAAACGGGTGGTCGCTCAAGTGGCTCCACCGCGAGATTCTGCAATCCGCCACGTGGCAGCAAAGCATCCACAATCCCGCCGCGCAAAAAGCCGACCCCGCCAACGAACATCTCGCCCACATGAACCGCCGTCGGCTCGACGTGGAGGCGTGGCGCGACGCCATGCTCCACGCCAGCGGCCAACTCGACACAACCCTCGGCGGCGAACCCAAAGACCTCAACGCCAAGGCCAACCGTCGCCGCACCCTTTACGGCGCCATCCACCGCCGCGAGCCCAATCAATTCCTGCGCATCCATGACTTCCCAGACCCCACCGCCCACGCCCCCACCCGCCCCCAAACCATCACGCCCCTCCAGCAACTCTTCACCCTCAACGGCCCCTTCATCCACCGCCAAGCCGAAGCCCTCGCGGCGAATTTGATGAAGCAAAAAGGAACCGAGGCACGCGTGAACGCCGCCCATCAAAAACTTTTCCAACGCCCCTCGCGCAATACAGAAATCAAAATCGCCATCGCTTTTCTCGCCGGAAAAGAAAACGATGCGGCAGCGTGGACGCAGTACGCCCACGCGTTGCTGGCGAGCAATGAAGCCCAGTTTATGGAGTGATGAAAATTCAGATAGCCATTCTGATTGCGATCGTATTCACAGCAGGCTGCGGGCACATTGGAATGCCGCCGCCCACTGATGACCCCGTCAGTGGTTCTGATATTCATGGAACATGGGAGTATCGGGCCAGACATCGTGGCGACTTTGCACAAATTACATTTCACACCAATAATACTTTCACTCATACGATGAATTTCAATAGTTCTAGCACGATTATCACGAACAAGGGCAAATGGTCATTGGATGGGCCTTATATAGATTTGAAACCATTTTGGACTACAGGAAATAGCAAGCATCGCACTTTGAATAAGCACTCAAGTGGGCGGTGGTGGGTGTCCGGCTGGTACACCCCCGGTTTGGCTCCATTCGGAGGCGATTCCACCGACCCAGACCAATGGTTTGGCATGGGTCGAGTGAAATAATTAAACCGGACTATGGAGCAATCCTTTTCCATCAACCGTCGCGGCGTGCTTGCCCAAGTGGGGGTGGGGAATGAGTTGTTATTTGTAGAATGAAGACGACTCGTTATTTTGAGTTCACTCGGACGCGTCCGGATCGTTCGGCGATTCGTGAGGAATGGATTTTGGAGGCGATTCGGAATCCGGTTGAAGAAAGGGTTCAATCCGACGGCCGAATCCGAAAGTGGACATTTGTTGAGGAACAAGGTAAGTTCTTGAGGGTGATTTTGCTGGATGACAGCGAGACGGTGCACAACGCCTTTTTCGACCGCTCATTCCGCGCAGGAAAAAAATAATGAAGGTTAACTATTTTGAAGACACTGACACGGCGCTGATTGAATTCACGAAACAACCCGTGGCCGAGACGCGTGAAGTTTCCGAGAGCGTCATTCTTGACCTCGACGCGGACGGCAATCTCGTGTCCATGACCATCGAGCATGCGAGCGAGACCGCGAACATTAAGGATTTTTCGTTTGAGCGGAAATCGCCGGTGGAAGCATGACCGAGCCCTTCGCCATCAACCGCCGCGCCGCCCTTGCCCGAATGGGCGCGGGCATGGGGACTTTGGGGTTGTTCAACTCGCTGCAGGCGGCGACGGGGATGGCGCCGCACTTTGCGCCGCGGGCGAAGCGGGTGATTCATTTGTTCATGAACGGCGGGCCGTTTGGGCCGGATTTTTTGGATCCGAAACCGGCGTTGAAAAAGTTTGAAGGGCAACGGCCGGAGGGGACGGATTTGCGCACGGAACGACCGACGGGCGGGTTGCTCAACGCGCCATATAAATACACGCAACACGGACAGAGCGGGTTGCCGGTGAGCGAGTTGCTGCCGCACACGGCGAAGTTTGCCGATGACCTTTGCGTGTTGCGCTCGGTGCACACGGATAACCCGAACCACGGCCCGGCGCTGTTGCTCATGAACAACGGCACGATGACGCCCAAAGTGCCGAGCATGGGCGCGTGGATGAGCTACGGCCTCGGCACGGAAAACGCCAACCTCCCCGCGTACATCGTGCTGTGCCCCGGCCGGCCGGTGCGGTTTTCCATCTTGTGGAACAGCGCGTTTTTGCCCTCGCAACATCAGGGCGTTTACATCAATCACTCGAAGATTGCGCCGAAGGAAATGATCCCGTGGCTGCGCAACGCGAAGCTCGACCCCGCCGCGCAACGCCGCCAGCTCGACCTCATGCAGGCGCTCAATCGCGAACACCTCGCCACGCAAGGCGGCGCGGACATCGCGTTGCAAGGCCGCATCGAGGCGATGGAGACGGCGTACCGCATGCAGTTCGCCGCGACGGATGCGTTCGACATCAGCAAGGAACCGCCGAAGGTGCGCGAGGCGTACGGCAAGGGACACTTCGCCAATGGCTGCCTTCTGGCACGGCGATTGTCCGAGCGCGGCGTGCGGTTCATTCAGGTTTATTACGGCAACGGCCAGCCGTGGGACACGCACGCGAATCACAACAAAACCACGCCCACGCTCGCCAAGAATATCGATCAACCCATCGCCGCGCTGTTGGGCGATTTGAAGGCGCGCGGTTTATTGGAAGACACCCTCATCGTTTGGGGCGGTGAATTCGGCCGCACGCCCGTCAGCGAAAACGGCACCGGCCGCGATCACAACCCGCACGGCTTCATGATGTGGATGGCCGGCGGCGGCGTGCGCGGCGGCATGAGCTACGGCGAAAGCGACGACTTCGGATTCAAGGCCACGCACAACCGCATGCACATCCACGACCTCCACGCCACGCTGCTGCACCTGCTCGGCATCGATCACGAACGCCTCACCCACCGCCACGCCGGCCGCGACTATCGGCTGACCGATGTGCACGGCCACGTGGCGAAAGAGATTTTGGCGTAGCTGAAGTTACTGCCCCAGCTTTACCAGATACTTGGCGGGATCTTTCTTGAATTTCTTGATGCAGGGTTTGCAGCAGAATTTAATTTGCTGCCCTTCGTGCACGATTACCACGGGCTCGCCCATGGACTTCAGGTCATTATCGGACACGATGCAGGTTTTCAGCGGATATGCCTTGGCGTTTGCGAGGTCCGTTGAGTTGCAGCCCAACAGCAAGGTACTGGCGAAGGCGATGATGAGTAGTGTGTTTTTCATTTTTTCGATGGTGGATTTTTTTTTATTTTTTGGTTTTTACCATTTGAAATTAAGGCCGACGCCAAAGGCGTGGTCGGAGTGGTAGCCGCCGGTGATTGACCACCGCTTATTGAGGCGATACTCAAGGCCGCCACGCCATTCCCAATCGGAACGGGCGTCGTACTCCAGTTCATTGACGAGGCTCAGCCGCTGGGTGAGTTGCAGTGATTTTGCCAGCCCAGTGCGCAGGTCGCCTTCGGAATCTATCGTGAGCGTGCTGTACGCGAGCAGCGGCAGGCGATATTGCGCGCCGCCGAAAGCTCGATCCTTCGCATCGTGCTCGTTGGTGAAACGGTAGCCGTAGAGCGAGGACCAATTGTGGTTGTGGTAGTATTTCCAAACCAGATCCATCTCATATTCTTTTTCCTCAAAACCATAATCCCAGGTGAAATCGAGATTGTTGCGGGCATTGCGCCAGCCGGCGCGGCCTTCGCTAAAATTATTTTGCGCAGTGGCATCCATGTTGAAGGTCCACGGGTTCATGGATTTGTAATCCAAATTGGGTTTGTGATTCGCGCCTTGATCGTCGTAGCTGATGACGCGGCTCATCCCGGCTTTCATGTGATAAAGCATGTGGCAATGAAAAATCCAGTCGCCCTGTTCGTTGGCAAGAAACTCAATCGCCGCGCGCGCCATCGGCGGCACATCGACCGTGTGCTTGAGTGGCGCAAAATCGCCTTGCCCGTTCAGCAACCGAAAAAAGTGCCCGTGCAAATGCAGCGGATGATGCATCATCGTGTCGTTGATAAATTTCATCCGCAGCACCTCGCCGCGTTTCACAGAGATGGTGGATTCTTCCTTGATCATCTTGCCATTGAAGGACCACATATAGCGCTGCATATTGCCGGTGAGGCGCAGCTCGATTTCCCGCACCGGCGCTGCAGCCGGAGGTTTAGTTGAGGCTAGCGCTCGCAACTTCCGATAAGGCGACAAAGGGCGCGGCATTTCAGGTGCGTTGGGCGTGTTGAGCGGCTGCTCGTCTTTCTCCAAACCGGCAACCATCCAATCCATCGAATACAAATCCGGCTTCGGAATATTCTTCGCCAAATGCTCCGCGCCCGCGCCAAGGAAAATGGACGCGTGCCCCGAGCCATCCTGGGCCGTGGCCCGCACTTCGTAACGGCCGCTCGCGGGCAGCGTCACGATCACATCGTACGTTTCGCCCATACCCATCAGCAACCGATTCACTTGCACCGGCTCAACGTTTTGGCCGTCCGCCGCCACAATCGTCAACGGGCCGGTGGCCGAGTGCACATAAAAATACGTGGACGCGCCGGCATTGATGAGCCTCAACTTCACGCGCTCGCCGCCTTTGCTTTCGAGCGGCGTTTGTTTTTTGCCATTGGCCCAAAAGGCGTCGTAGGCCACATCGGAAATATCCATCGGCGGCATGCGCGACCATTCGCGCGAAAAATATTCGCCCAACGCGCCCGCCTTGTGCGCGCCCCAAATCGACTGCATGTTGCCCTTGCGAATGGCGTACCATTCATCCCCGCGCAACAGCGTGCGCATCACTTCATCGGGATGCTCGTTGGTCCAATCCGAAAGCACCACCACGTGTTCGCGATCCACCGGCGGGCCTTGCGGCTGCGCAGCCTCCACCACGATGGCGCCGTACAAACCGCGTTGCTCCTGCAATCCTTTGTGCGAGTGATACCAAAATGTGCCGGCGTGGGTCAGCGGAAATTCATAATCAAAATATTTGCCGGCCGGAATCGGCGGTGTATTTAAATAGGGCACGCCGTCCTGCGCGTTGGGCAACAGCAACCCGTGCCAGTGCAATAAGGTGTCCTCTTTGGGCAACCGGTTGTGCACGCGAATGCGCGCGGTATCGCCCACGCGAAAGCGCAGCGTGGGCCCGGGGATGCTGTCATTGATGGCCAGCGCGATCACGCGCTTGCCTTCGGGCGCGATGATCTTTTCGGAAATCGTCAAA
>CAUZWB010000153.1:0-5931 GCA_963583525.1 Verrucomicrobiia bacterium
CGGGGGGGGAGTACACACGACCTCCCGTTTCAAATTCCCATAGCTTGACCCCACTCTTGCCATTGAGGGCATAGAGCTTGTAGTCAGATGACCCGACGTAAACCGTGCCATCAGAGCCGATGGCGGGGGTAGAGGTCACCATCTCTCCCGTTTGAAATTCCCATAGCTTGGCCCCTGCGGTTGCCTTGGCTTTGGTCGGCTCCGGCTTGGGCGCTCCGGGATTGGATGCGGCGGGTTGAACGGGTTATTTCTTCCCACACCCCACAAGACTCAGACATAAGGCAATCAAAGCGATAAATGTAGGTTTCATTTGTCCGTTAATCGAGATGGGTTGTAAAGGTAGGACTCGAGCCTCTTTACTTCATCAATTTCTCCAGAGTGTTAATGACACGTTTGGCCGAGTCAACTTCAAGGAAACTCCAACTGCTGCGCCAGGTTTCGTAACCACCAAGGGCCATTTGGCGTGCGGTGGGGAGGTAGCCGTAATAACCGTTGGCGAGGCCAATGACAAAGGTGTCCTTGCGGCGGTCTTTCAAGGTCAGCCCGACTTCGGCAAAGGGTTCGCAGGGAATGGCGCAGATACGCAACTCGCCAATGTGCAGCGCCTGCAGCGGGATGGGGATGCGCGGCGGGGACTTGGCGAGGTTCAGGGTTTCCTGCGCGTAAACCTCGAATGTGGTCAGACGCTTTGGATCCTTCGCGTTCTTGAGCATTTGCTTGGCGCGGGCGATTTCGCCGGGGTTGGGGCGGCGCACGCCGAGGGGGATGTCTTTTTGCACGGCTTTCAATTCGAGCCAGTCGTGGTGTTTGATTTTTTTCTGCACGCGCAAAACCTCATCGGCGAGCTTGTGGGCGACGAAATTGATTTGGCCGTAGGGCGGCTGGCGTTTGCCGGGGCCTTGAAAATTGATATTGTTGATGTCGCCGCTGGTGCCGTTGGAGAGCATGCCGACGAAGGGGGGCTGCTGGCGGTCGGCCTTGAGCAGTTGCTGGATGCGGTCGGCGAAGACGCCAAAGTAATCGGCGGAAATCGTGCCCGCGCCGGTGCCGCCGACGTAGTGCAGCGAGTAGTTGGAGAGCAGCGCGAGCGGCCGGCCGTCGGCGTGGAGCACGGAGAGCACCGGCACTTGGGTGTCCGTGGGGCCGGCGGGGCGCGTGAGCAGCGGGCTGCGGCGCGGCGGGTTCATTCGCACTTTGTCGTTTTTATTGCCGAAGGGATTCTCGGCGATGCCGCCATCTTTCATGTGCCAGCGACGGTTGAAAACCTCAGAAGGCAGTTCACCGAAACCCCAGCCGATTTTTGCTGGTGCAAGATTGGCATTGGCGCGCTGGATGCCGTCGGCGATGCGGCGGGCGAGAAAGGCTTGGTACTCGGGGTCGGCCTTGCACATGGCGATGTCCATCGCGGCGGGGCCGGAGTGGCAATGCGTGGCGGAGATGAGCACGTGCGCGGCGGGAATGCCGGTGGCCTTTTGCGCGAGGGCCTTGGCGCGGTCGAGCACATCGCGGGGCAGAATGCAGTTATCGACGATGACGATGGCTAGCTTGGTTTTGCCGTCGTCGAGCACGAGGCAGCGGGCTTGGAGCTCGTCGTGGATTTTGGTGGCGCGGCGGTCGGTGAAGCCGCCGGGCATGGAGACACCGAGCCATGGGGTCACATTGCTGGTGGCGGCGCCGGCGCGGAAGATTTTGTCGGCGGCGACGGCTTGGAGGGTGATGAAAAGAAGAATCAGGAAGGGTGTGCGCATGGCCGAAGAGTAAAAAGCCACGGGTCGAAAGTCAAAACTACAGTGCAACATTTAAAATTGACCGGCAGGGGTGGCGATTGGACATTCCTTTTTGAATTCGACCTCACCGTCTGTTCGTCTTATCTTCAGTGCAATGAACGAGCGGGAGCATATTTCCTTGATGACGCGGCGCGATTGGATTGCGGGGGGCGGAGCGTTGGCTGGGGCAATGATGTGGCCGGGGTTGTTGCGGGCGCGGGCGAAGGTGAATGCGCCGGCGAAGCAGGTGATTGTGATTTTTCTGCAGGGCGGGCTGTCGCATTACGAGAGTTTCGATCCGAAACCGGAAGCGCCGACGGCTTACAAAAGTGAGTTTGGCGACATCCGTACGAGCGTGCCGGGGGTGCGGTTTGCGGAGCATCTGCCGATGCTGGCCAAGCGGATGCATAAGTTCAATTTGATTCGCGGCGCGTTTGTCGATTCGCCGAGCCACGAGACGGCCATTCACATGACGTTGACGGGCTGGACGCTCAAGGGCGCGAATACCACGACGAAAGACGTAAATCTCGTGCACCCAGCGATGGGCGCGGTGATGGCGAAAAAACTTGGCGCGCGCAAGACAGGGCTGCCGGCGTATGTGACCGTGCCGCAAAGCGGACAGCTCGGCGTGCGGGTGCATTACGGCACGGCGGGGCAGCTGGGCAAGGCGTTCGAGCCGATGGATTCGGGCATGCCCTCCGGCAGTCTTGCGCAGCCATTCAGCGGTCCAGCAGATTTGAAACTGTCCGCCGGACTAAACACGCAGCGGCTGGCGGATCGGTTGGCGCTGCTGCGCGGCGTGGATAATTTGGAAGGTGTGGCGGATGGCTTGGATGCCTACAGCAAACGCGCAGCGGAAATGCTGGCGGGCGGCGCGGCGGGCGGGGCGTTTGATTTGAGCCGCGAGCCGTTGAAAGTGCGCGAGCGTTACGGCAAACATTCGTGGGGGCAACAGACTTTGCTTGCGCGGCGGCTGGCGGAGGCGGGAGTGCCGTACACACTGGTGAATTTTAATCTCAACCAAAAAACCGGGCAGGACTGGGACAATCATCGCGACATTTTTAACGTGATGAAAAACAAACTGCTGCCGCCGACCGACCGGGCCATCAGCGCGCTGCTCGATGACCTCGACGAGCGCGGGCTGTTGGACACCACGCTGGTGGCGGTGTACAGCGAGTTTGGGCGCACGCCGAAAATCAACAAGGACGGCGGACGCGATCACTGGAATCAGGTATGCTCGGTGATGCTCGCCGGCGGCGGGCTCAAGCGCGGCGTGGTGGTCGGCTCCAGCACCAAGGCGGGCGACGTGCCCAAGGACCGGCCGACGCCTTTTAACGACATTCTCGCCACGATGTACCGCCAAATGGGCGTGCCGGCGGATGAGGTGTTTCACGATTTGCTGGGCCGGCCGTTCCCGTATTTGCCCAGTGGGCGGGTGATTGGGGAGCTAATTTGAATCGACCAATCAAAAAAGTTTTCGTATAATATAACCAATGAGTGATGGAACTGCATTTTGTCCCGGGCCGGTTACGCGACGCTCGTTCATGGAGATCGGCGGCGCGGCGTGTGGCTTGGGATTGGCCGGACTGCTGGAGGCGCAGGCGAAGAGCGCGCCGAAGGGAACGTCGGGCAAGGATACCTCCGTCATTTTTGTGTGGATGCCGGGCGGGCCACCGCACATGGAGATGTACGACCTGAAGCCGGAGGCTCCCAAGGAGTATCGCGGTGATTTCATGCCGATCAAGACGAACGTGCCGGGCATGGAGGTGTGCGAGCTATTTCCGCGGCACGCGAAGTGTGCCGACAAGTTTAATATCATCCGCTCCATTCATCACGAGTTCGCTGACCACGGCGGCGGGCACAAGCGTTTTCTCACGGGCCGCAAGCCGGCCACCCCGACGGGCACGGTGAACAACACGCCTTGCGTCGGCTCCATGGCGTCAGACATGCTGGATAACAAGCGGGACACGAAGGGATTGCCCAACTACGTCGTGCTCGGCAATGGCCGCGTGAACAGCGTGGACACGTTTGCCTTTGGCAGCGCCTATCTCGGCAGCCACACGCATCCCTTCCGCGTATCTGCTGATCCGTCCCTGCCGAATTTCAAGGTGGACAACGTGACGCTCGACCGCGCGATGACCGACCGCCTCGGCGACCGCAACACCTTGCTCAACGGCTTCGACAATTTGCGTCGCGACGTGGACGCCAGCGGGCTGCTCGGCAGCATGGATATTTTCAACCGCAAGGCAATGGAGATGATGACGAGCCCGGCGGTGCGCGAGGCGTTTGACCTGAAGCAGGAAAAAGACGCCGTGCGCGAACGCTTCGCGATGCATCCGTGGGGCCAGCAGGCCATCCTCGCGCGGCGGCTGGTGGAGCGCGGCGTGCCGTGGGTGACGGTGGTGATGGAAAACCCCTACGGCGTCGGCGGCATCCCGTGGCTGAAGTCCGGCGTTTACAACTGGGACAGCCACGCGGTGAACTGCCACATCTTTGAAGACGCCAAGGTGCGCTTCCCGCTATACGATCAGGTGATCACCGCGATGATCGAGGACCTGTACGCGCGTGGCTTGGACAAGCGCGTGTTGCTCGTCGTTACCGGCGAATTCGGTCGCACCCCGCGCATTACCCACCGCGACGGCACCAAGACCAAAGTCAGCCAACCCGGCCGTGACCACTGGCCGCGCGCGATGAGCATGCTCGTCTCCGGCGGCGGCATGCGCACCGGCCAAATCATCGGCGCCACCAACAAGAAAGGCGAGGAGCCCATCGAGCGCGCCATGACGCCAAACGACCTTTGGGCCACGGTGTACGAGCACCTCGGCGTTGATTACACCCACGAATTCCCCGACCACGCCGGCCGCCCCATGCCCATGCTCCCCTTCGGCGAGCCGATCCCCGAGTTGGCTCCGGTGACTTGATTTCTCGATACCGTTAATACCGTTCCGGAAATGTTTGTTTCCAGCGGTTTACATGGAGATTCAAAATGATTTCTTGGTGCAGGGCCAAATATCGCGTTCGGAATTTATCGAACTTTATTTTATCCCGGTCGTCTGCAGTGCGGCCTTCTGCATCGGGGAGCACGCTTTTAGTTTCGTAAATATCATCCCAAAGCGGGTGTTCGCGGTCCACTTGATTGGGTGGCCGGTTGTGCACTGTGAAGGGCTTGGGGCCGGAGTGTAGATGGTATTGACCCACTTCTTTATAAATGTATCCGAGATAGTGGTCTGAATAGCCGTGTTCAAAGTTGGGAATGTGCAGAAACCCCAGAGCTCGAATGCTGTTGCTTGAGACGAATGCATGGCACGGAACGCAGAGGGGATAAGGATCTTGTTTCACTGAAACTGCGGTGCATGCCTTTGAATGCGTGCCCAGATTCACAGTTTGGTTGCGATCGGCGAAGAAGTAAAGAATGTCGCCCTTCTTTCTGAAAGCGGATTTGACGTCATCCAGCACGTGCATATCCACAAACGAAACATCATCACCATAGTACCCGATGATGTTGCCCGCACAATATTCGAACATGATGTTGTAAAGATTGCTGAGGTAGGGCGTGGCGGGGGTGCGGATGACTTTTATACCTTCAATTTTTTTTAGCCGCTCAACATCATAATTTTCGTCATCCTCATCGATGCCCAATACCATCTCAAACTGACGCCCGAGCGACCCCTTTGTTTCTGCGATAATCCGATCGATGTTTTGCGGCCGGTGACGGGTGGGGATGATGATGCTGATATCCATCGCGAATCAAAAATGATTGTACAGGTCAGGCAAACGAACGGCTTCGAAGTGTTGGTGGCTCGCCTGGTGGAGTCAACTCCCAATCATTCGGACCTGCAAATGTGGATGCTTATTTGAGGCAAGCTCATCCTTTGCCAAAGTCAGGGCACAAAAAAAACGGCTTCGCGGGCCGTGGCGTCTTTAGGTTGGGTTAGTGAGTTAGGCGATGGCGGCGAGCGCGGGGTCTTCCAATAAGCTGGCGTTGGCTTCCATTGCGAAATTGTATGCGTTTTGGAGGTCGTTGATTTTCCCAACGGCTTCGAAGGGATCGTCGCTGACGCGGCTCAAATCTTCGGCGATGCCGTCGGCCACGGGCTTCATTGGATCATTCGCGGGGACTTCCTCGGCGGCAACCCGCGCGGCTATTGAAAACTGCTGGACGGCT
>CAUZWB010000154.1:0-5927 GCA_963583525.1 Verrucomicrobiia bacterium
CGCCTTTCTCCGCAGCCGCGTGATGAACGCCCTGCGCAGCGAACAATCCGCGCCGCTCCCCGTCCGCTGGGGAGTCGCCGCCTGGGCGACCGTCGCCGTGGTGGCCGCCATCGCGATGGTCGGCATTCTGCAAACCGACCCGCAGCCCAAGCCGCGCTCCAATCCCCCCGTGGCCGAAGCCCCGGCGGCATTGCCCGCGATGCCCACGATGAATCTGCAAGCCGCGCTGCAAAAAATGCCGGGCCAAATCGCCGCGCCCTACGATCGCGAACTCCAAAATCTCCAAAGCGATCTCAAGTCCGCCGGCAAATACCTCGGCGATATCGTCGGATATAAACTCGCCTCCAGCGAGTGAGCTACATTTAACCCACACTTCGCGCTTTGCAAAAATCCGCCGCGCCGCTTACTCTCGGCGGATGAGATCCATCTCCACGAACTTGATCGTCCTCGCGATTTGTTGCACCGCAAGTGCCGCCAGCATTTCTGATTCGCTGAAAACCATCCGCGCCGTTGGCCCCGAAGGCAAAGGCAACGCCGCCGCCGCCCAAGCGTGGCAATCCCTCGCCCAAGCCAAGCCCGCCGCGTTACCACAAATCCTCGCCGCGATGGATGGCGCCAACCCGCTCGCGGCAAACTGGCTGCGCGCCGCCGTGGACACCATTGCCAGTCGCGCCAAGGATTTGCCGCAAATGGAGTTGATGAAATTTATTGCCGATCAAAAACACGACCCTCGCGCGCGGCGGCTGGCTTATGAATTGATCAAAAATGCCAACCCGCAACTTGCCGCCAAACTTATTCCCGGGTTGCTCAATGACCCCAGCGTGGAACTACGCCGCGACGCCGTCCAACGCGTGATCGACCAGGGCGCGGATTTGAAAAAAATCAACAAAGCCGACCTCGCCCAAAAGCAATATCGCATCGCCCTAGATGCCGCGCGCGATATTGACCAAATCAAGACCATCACCGCCGCCCTGCGCGCGCTCGGACAGGAAGTTGATCTCCCTCACCATTTTGGTTTCCTGATGCACTGGAAGGTTGTCGGCCCCTTCGACAACACGGATCGCTCGGGCTTTGCAAAAATTTTCCCACCCGAAAATAAAATCGACTTCACCACCACCCACGACGGCAAAGCCGGCAAAGTGAAGTGGAGCCCGTTCGTCACCGCCAACGAATACGGAATGGTGGACATCAACAAAGCCTATCCCGGCCCCGGCGATGGGTTGAAGGAAGTGACCGCCTACGCCTACACCGAATACAACGCCGCCGCCGCGCGCGCGGTGGAACTGCGGCTCGGCTGCAAAAACGCTTGGAAGATTTGGCACAACGGCAAGCTCATCTTTGGCCGCGACGAATACCATCGCGGAATACGCATCGATCAATACAAGCTAAACGTCCAGCTCGCCAAAGGCCGCAACACGTTACTCGTGAAACTTTGCCAAAATGAACAGCAACAGGATTGGACCAAAGAATGGCAGTTCCAACTCCGCGTGTGCGATCCCACCGGCACGGCAATCCTCGCCGCCGATCGCCCGCCCACGCCCAAGACCGGCACCAACAACAATCAACCCGCCAATCCCACTCGCAAACCCCGTAAATAATTTTATGAAACACTTCATCGCACTCACCCTCGCCCTCACCCTTCAAGCCACCGCCGCGGATTGGCAACAATTTCGCGGCCCCCAAGGCAACGGCGTCACCTCGGAAAGAAATTTACCCATCACGTTGGGCGAAAAAAATCTCAAGTGGACCGTGCCCCTTCCCGGACGCGGCTTGTCCGGCGCGTTGGTGATTGGCGAAAAAATCATCGTCACCTGCAGCAGCGGCATCACCCAAAACCGGCTGCACATTCTCGCGCTGAACGCCAAGGACGGCAGCCTCATTTGGCATCGGCAATTTTGGGCCACCGGCCGCACGATGTGCCACGGCAAAACCAGCGTGGCCGCGCCCACGCCGTGCAGCGACGGCAAAAACATCTTCGCCGTGTTTTCCTCCAACGACGTCATTTGCCTCGACCTCGACGGCAATCTCCAATGGCTGCGCGGCCTCACCACCGATTACGCCAACGTCAGCAACAGCCTCGGGATGAGCAGCTCGCCATTGCTCATCGGTAGGGCCGTCATTGTGCAAGTGGAAAACGACAGCGAATCCTACACGCTCGCCCTCAACAAACGCACCGGCGTCAACCTCTGGAAACTCAACCGCCCCAAAGCCGCCAACTGGACCTCGCCCGTGCGCCTCACCAACACCCTCATTGGGCTGCAATCCAAAAATGGCATCGACGCCATCCGCGCCGCCGACGGCACAAAGGCGTGGAGCTACGACGGCGGCGCATCCACCATCCCCTCCAGCACCCTGCGCGGCGGCGTGCTGTACATCCCCTCCCACGGCATCACCGCACTGGAGATCAACAAGGCCGATGCAGAAAACACGCCTAAAGAACTCTGGCAAAGCCGCCGCCTTTCGCCCGGCACCGGAAGCCCCGTGGTGTTGGGCGACAAGGTCTTTGCCACCAACAACGCCGGTGTGATTACGGCGGGGAACCTCAAAACCGGCGAACGCCTTTGGCAAACACGGTTAAAAGGCCCCTTCAGCGCGACCCACGTCGCTACGACCACCCATCTTTATTGCGTCAATGAAGCGGGACTGTTGCAGATCGTGGACACCCGCGGCAAAGAAGGCGAAATCACCGGCACACTGAATCTCGATGATCAAATCCTTGGCAGCCCCGCCGTGGGCGGCGGCGCGATTTATGTGCGCAGCAACGGCAAGCTGTTTAAGGTATCCAAATAATGGAACGCCAAACGGGCCTCGCGCGGCGTGTTGT
Organism: Verrucomicrobiia bacterium; assembly: GCA_963583525.1. Classification (GTDB taxonomy): domain Bacteria; phylum Verrucomicrobiota; class Verrucomicrobiia; order Limisphaerales; family UBA1100; genus JACNJL01. The sequence goes on from CAUZWB010000154.1 coordinate 2,825, forward strand.
TTAAAGCCAAATATCCGAACGCCTTACAGGAATGGTTGGCTACTCACCCCGGACTGCAACGCGCCGAAGAATTGTAGCCCGGGCCGGTGGGCCGGGCTACATTAGCGCATTCAAAGAGCGCGCCCTTCCTAATCGCCGCCTGCCGGTTCGGCTCTTCCCGGCAATTCCAATTCGTCGGATTGGAAAAAACTTTGGTAAAGGCGCGGGATTAAAAATTTCAACACGCTGGCCACTGGGACGGCGAAAATCATTCCGGCGAGGCCGGCGAAGAGACCACCTAATAATACTACGATCAGCGTTTCCAAAATGTTGAGGCCCAGCGCTTCGCCGACGAATGCGGGGTAGAGGAAGAGTTGTTCAACAATCAAATTCATCGTCACATAAGTGGCGCCGACAAGCCCAAGCAAAGTGAGATCCGCGTGGCCGGTGACGACGCAGACGCCGATGGTGAGCACCACGCTAACGAGCGGCCCGAGGAAAGGCAGCAACACAGTGAGGCCGGCCACCATTCCCAGCGGCACGGCGTACGGCACGCCGAGCAACAGGAAGACGGAAATGTAAATTGCGGTTTCGATAATGATAATCCACAGGTAACCGCGCACCCAGGTTTTGAGCTTGAAGAAAACTTCGTTGATGACTTCGGCGGCGCTGCGGAGAGTTTCCTCGCTGGTGGTGGGCAACCACGAAGTTTCGAACAGGCTTTGCACGAGGTAATCACCTTCTTTGGCATCAGCACGATCACCGCTATGACGCCGATGATAAGCGGCCATTTTGCCGAGGAAAAATGAGAAAAAGAAAATCGCCAACAGCGTGTTCAGGAAAAAATTTCCAACCGTGCCGAGAATGGAGGCCGCGGAGGCCAATGCTTTGCCGGTGCTGCTCATCACGGATTTTTTTTCGCCGACATCTTCAGCGGAACCGCCCATGAATTTATCTTTCAGTTTTACAAATGCCTTTGGATCGTCGAGCGTGGTTTTGAGTTCCTTAGCCGCATCGCCGATGAGTGGCGCGCCGGTGGCTTTGCCGACGAGTCCGGCGAGTTGGGTGCGGGTTTTGTCGGTGTCAAATTCCTTGGGCTTCACGCTGATCGTCACCACCACGAGCCCGCCCACGATGAGCAATAGCGTCAGCACCACGGAAAGCACGGTGGCATTGCACGCGCGACTGATGGCGGACTGAACGCGCTCGTCTTCTGTTTCGGACTTAGGCGCGGCGGGTTTGGTTTTGCGGAAGAGCCCGCTCACGGCGCCGATAATCCATGCGATGGGTTTCACGATCAAAAATTTCGCCACTCCGAAGAGCTTGGCGAGGATTCCATTTTCCAAAAAACTGCGCGTGTAACGCTGCTGCAACGGCAGGAAAAAATAAGCCAGAATAAGCCCGAACAAAACCGCCTTCAAAAAAGTAGCGGTAAGAATAAAAATACCAATCACCACCACCGAGGCGATGAGGCCGGTGCTACTGCGCACGAGTTTCATCCGGCGATTGTGATGCTCGAGCGCGGCGGCTTCCTCGCGTTGGAAAGTTTCTTCGGGAATGCCTAACTCGCGCGCGATGTCGTGCATACACTCTTCCTCGGCCTTGGCGTATTGGTTGTCGGCAAAGGCGGCGGTGAAGAGAGCGCGCAGGAGAATTTCTTTTTCCTCGGCAGTGAGTGATGCCAATCCGGCGCAGACTTCGGCGAGGTCGGCGGCTTTGTCTTCGGCCAGCATTTGCTGCAACTGCGAGGCTGCCGCTTCGCCGTACACATCGCGCACCAGCGTGGCCACGGCTTGCTGCTCAGTGGACGACACCGCGCCATCGGCGCGCAGCACGACCACAAACAGCTGCAGCATATTTTGCAGCAACAATTTTTCATCCGGATCGCCCGCATGATGCGCGATGACCTCGCGCACGGAATCGACTGCTTTGGATAAAGGGTTCACCAGCGTACCGGTGGCCCGCGAAAAAAACGACGGTGTCTCCATTCCAACCTCCTTGAACGCAGCCTAAGCCGCGAACCCGCGCAAACAAGGGCGCATTATTCACAGAATGAATTTGGCGGCAGCGCTACTTCTTGCGAAAGCGTGCGTCGCTTTCCTTGAGAAACTTCGCGCGAGCTTTGGCCGCATCAAAATCTATCGCAAGGCCGTAGCGCTCAGAAACCGCGTCCGTGGCGTTGGGCTGGAATGCCACGTCCGGCAAGGGAATGGAAACGAAAGTGTCCGTCGCCTTCACTTTGCCTGCCGTGATGATAAGCAGGTTGTCTTTGTGACGGATGGTCACTCCCGCTTTGCGTGCTAGCGCAATGGCTTTGGCGACTTCCTTGTCTTTCAAACCTTTGCGGAAATTTTCAGCAGTCATTGGCCAGCGAAACTGCAGTTGCTGGCCTTTGAGGATGACGTATTTCATTTTGGCGTGAGCCGATTTTTCAAGCAATTCGATATTAGGATCTCCTTCTTCGAAGCGAGTAAATACTTCATCGCCCTGGAGATTGGTCACGCGAAATAGAGCATTGCTTTCCCTGATAATTTTGCCAATGTTTCGGATCGTAACTTGTTGAGTGGCGGAAAGGCGTTTTTGTTCGTTGAGATAAAATGGGCCATTTTTTATGGTCACGCTTTTTTTGATCAGCTTGGCAAAGGCGAGCATCTGACGGGCAATATCTGCAGCGGCCTTGGGCTCAATGCCTTCATTCAGTTCATCTTGTAATGACTTGATGTTGCCATCAATAATCGTGTCGCTGTACTCAAGTGCCCAATTCGCAAAGAAAAACGTCCGCTGGCCGTTGACTACGGAGTGGAGTTGTTCGCGTTCGGTTTCGGTGAGGCCGTGCTCTTGGTCTTCGCCGTGGATGCCTTCGTAGTGTTGCCAGATGACGAGGGTATCGGTCTCGGGATAATGGCGGAAGACAAGGGTTTGTTTTTCAAATTCAATGCAGCCGGGCAGCAGTAGTACGGCGAGGCAAGTAATGAGTTTTTTCATAATGAAAAAAGAATGCGCCCGGACGGAGCAGCGGGCAAGGGGAAAACTTGCGGTGAAGCGGCTGTTGCCGTAAGGTGGCGATATGATGACGAGGGGCATTTGGAATTCAATAAAAGGGAATTCAATAAAATGGGGTCTA
>CAUZWB010000155.1:0-5914 GCA_963583525.1 Verrucomicrobiia bacterium
TTTCAGTTTCACCGAAGCGCGAATGCCGCGCATGGTTTTCCAAATGGGCGCCGTGGATTTCTGCGGCGAAGCGCTCACGAAAAGATATTGATTGGCCGAACCTTTGTACTGCCACGTCTGCAATTCGAAATGCAGCGTTTGCATTTTCTTTGTCGTAAACGGCTCCAACCACACCACCTCCGCGCGATACGATTTTACGTTGAGCGCCCCTTTGGGTGACACGCCGTTTTCCTTCACCGGCTCGAGCTTCACGGTAAATTTGCTGACATCCAGTTTCGGGTCATTCAGCCGCGCCTTGGAAAGGCCCGTGTAATACACGAGCAATTCCCGCCGCAATACTTCCGCCGTCAACACCGGCTTCTGCTCCAGCGCAAATAAAAACACATAGGTGAAAAAATTCTGTGCCTCCGCCTTGAACATCCCCGGCGCGAACAGGATTTCCTCTATTCCCTTCAACCCGAGCTTCGGCGCAAACCCCGGCGGCAGCTTGATGCGCTCCCCTCCCCACTCCGGCGTCGGCTTCGCTATTTCAAACTTCTGCAGATGCGGCGGCAACGCTGCTCCCACCGAAAACCCAGCCACCATCAGCCCTATCATAACGAGTTGTTGCATGCCGAAAGTATACCCCCATTTGCCCATGCCGTAAAGCACGACGGGGTGAGATTGTCATTGCCCGCTAACGGGTGTAGCACGGGGCATGAACATCCGATGCCTGTGCCTCACTGCTGCCATTTCGTTTTCATTCCTGATGTGCGCCGCCAACAAGCTGCCCGAAACAGGGAAGCAATTCCCGGCACTGAAACCCTTCGATGACTTGATGCGCGAGTTTGTGCGCGAGAATGAACTCCCCGGCGCGGCACTGGCGGTGGCGAAGGATGGGCGGTTAATTTACGCGCGCGGCTTCGGCTATGCCGATCGCGAGCGCCGGGAGCCGGTTCAGCCGGCATCGCTCTTCCGCATCGCCAGCATCTCCAAACCGCTTACTGCTGTGGCCATTATGCAGCTGGTGGAAAACGGTAAACTAAAACTGGAAGATAAGGTTTTTTCCATTTTGACTCACAAAGCCCATTTAGCGACTGGAACAAAGATAGACCCTCGCCTAGCTGAAATCACCATTCAGCAACTCCTTCAACATCAGGGTGGCTGGGATCGTGGCCGGTCGTTTGATCCCATGTTTCGTCCTGTGAAAATTGCGAACACGTTGGGGGTCAATCCACCCGCTAAAGCCGATCATATTATCCGGTACATGATGGGTCGGAAACTGGATTTCTCTCCAGACTCACAGTTTGCTTATTCCAATTTCGGTTATTGCTTACTGGGAAGAGTGATCGAACAAGTAAGCGGCAGCGACTACGAGAAATATATGCGGAACGAAGTTCTCAAGCCCTTAGGCATCCATTCGATGCACATAGGAAAATCACTTCTAAAAAACAGAGCAAAGGATGAAGTGCGATATTACACGCGTAACAATTCCACGGCGAGTGCCGTCATGGGAAAACAAATCGGCAAGCCGGTGCTCCGTCCCTATGGCGCATGGTATCTTGAAGCCATGGATTCTCACGGTGCCTGGATCGCTTCGGCAGTCGATTTAGTGCGCTTTGGATCAGCCGTAGAATATTTTGATTCATCCAAAGTACTAACCAAAAAAAGTATAGGCAAGATGGTTGCTAGACCAAAAGGGATTGCCGGCCACGACAAGACCGGAAAACCTAAGGCAACCTATTACGGGTTCGGCTGGGCAATTCGACCGGTGAGAAACACAGGGAAATTCAATCGCTGGCACTCTGGGGGGCTGGATGGAACCTCAACGATCTTAGTCCTCCGCCACGACGGCCTCTGCTGGGCCGCTCTCTTCAATACCAACCAAACCCCCGATAAAAAACGCCCCGGCAAAAAAATCGACCCCTTAATCCACAAAGCCGCCGATGCGGTGAAGGCGTGGCCGAAACATGATTTGTTTCAGTCGCAAAAATAATGATCGGCTTACGCGAGGATGTCCTTGACCACGTGGCCGTGGACGTCTGTTAGACGAAAGTCGCGCCCCTGATAACGGTAGGTCAGTTTGCGGTGATCCATGCCGAGCTGGTGCAGGATGGTGGCGTTCAGGTCATGGATGTGCATCGTGCCAGGGGTCCACTTGTCTTTGCGCGGCTGCGGCTTGAGCATGTGGCCATCGGCGTCGGCAATGTTGTATCCGTAGTCGTCAGTACGGCCGTAGGTAATGCCGGGTTTGATTCCGCCGCCAGCCATCCAAATACTAAAGCAACGGGGGTGATGGTCGCGCCCGTAGTTTTCCTTGGTGAGCGTGCCCTGACAATAAGGGGTGCGACCAAACTCACCGCCCCATACGACGAGGGTGTCTTCAAGCAAGCCACGCTGTTTCAAATCTTTGATAAGCGCGGCACTGCCCTGATCAACATCCTTGCACTGATTGCCATGTTCGCCGGCGAGATTTCCATGGGCGTCCCAGCCGCGATGGAAAATCTGGATATTGCGCACGCCCCGCTCAGCCAGCCGGCGGGCATTGAGGCAACAGGCGGCAAACGTGCCGGGCGTTTTGGCATCTTCGCCATATAGGTTGAAGGTGGATTCAGGTTCCTTGCTGAGATCCATCAACTCCGGCACAGACGCCTGCATGCGATACGCCATCTCATGTTGTTTAATGCGGCCCAAAACTGAGGGATCCGCAAAGCGTTTTTGCTGCGCATGATTCAGCGCGGCAAGCGTATCCAACTGCGCCCGGCGATCCGTGCGCGTGACGCCGCCGGGATTATTCAAATATAAGACGGGATCCCCCTGACTGCGCAAGAGCACACCCTGATGCTGCGAGGACATGAAGCCGGAGCCCCACAGTCGGCCAAACAAACTCTGCTCCGGGTGCTTCGTGCGCGCGTGCATCACCACATAATTCGGCAGGTTTTCGTTCATGCTGCCGAGGCCGTAGCTGAGCCACGCACCGAGGCTCGGGCGGCCGGGGATTTGGCTGCCGGACTGGATGTAGGTAATGGCCGGATCGTGATTAATGGCCTCCGTAAACGCCGTGTGAACCACGCACAACTCCTTGGCCACCGTCGCGGTATGTGGCAGCAGTTCGCTCACCCACACGCCGTCGGCGTTGTTTTCATGCTTGGTGAAATTGTATTTTGTCGGACACACCGGCAATGTTTTTTGCCGCGAAGTCATGCCCGTGATCCGCTGGCCGTCACGCACTTCAGCCGGCAAATCCTTGCCGTACATCGCGCGCATCTTCGGTTTGTAATCCCAAAGGTCAAGGTGGCTCGGCCCGCCACTCATAAAAAGATAAATCACCCGCTTCGCCTTGGCCGGATGATGCAGGCCCGCCTTCGCTCCGGCACCAAACAGCTCGCGGCCCATCAACCCCGCCAACGCCGCCGTGCCCAAACCCAGTGCCGACCGGCCGAATAACGTCCGCCGCGTCATCATTAACTGCATCTCACGATCCAAATTTTTCATGTGATTAATAAACCCGCAGCGCCACGTCGCTGGCCAGCACGGTGATCGCAACTTGCGCCCATGCTGCGTGTTCGGCGGCATTCAATGTGGTGTCGCGCGGAGCATTGCCGATGGACAAGTACGCCGCCGCATCCTTCGTGTTTGCCGCGTAGCGTCGTTTCAGTGTGTCGAAAAGTGCCATGCACGCGGCGCGCTCGGCGGCGTTCGGGTTGCGGCTGGCCACCAGCGTAAATAGCAGGTTAAGGCGGCTCGTATTATCCGCCGCCTCGAGCAACAGGCGCTGGCCGAGGGTGCGACTCATCTCGACCCGTTGCGTTTCATTGAACAGCGCCAGTGACTGTGTGGGCGTGCTGGTGCGCGAACGCTTCACGCAACTGCTTTCGCGATTGGGTGCGTCAAAGAGCGTCATCATCGGGTGCGGGCTGGTGCGTTTCCAGTAAACATAAAGACTGCGGCGATACTGGCGCGCGTCTTTGTCGGCGACATAATTTTTTGTGTTGCTGCCCGGATGCATCAACGCCTTCCACAGGCCGCCCGGTTGATATGGCTTCACGCCCTCGCCCCCCATCGTGCCATCCAGCAGGGCGCTTGACCACAACGCCACATCGCGCACGGCCTCGGCATCAAGCCGGAAACTGGGCCCCCGCGCCAACAAGCGGTTCTCGGGGTCGTTCACTTTGGTCCGGTGGGAGGAGCTTTGGCGAAAGGTGCGGCTGGTGACCATTAGCTTGAGCATCGCTTTCAAATTCCATTTGCGGTCCTGCAAATCGACCGCCAACCAGTCGAGCAGTTCGGGATGCGTTGGCTGCTCGCCCTGCAACCCAAAATCCGCCGGCGTGCGCACCAGCCCCTCGCCGAAGGTGCGCTGCCAAATGCGGTTAACCAACACGCGCGACACCAGCGGATGCCCGCGCGCGGTGAGCCATTGCGCGAGGCCAAGCCGGTTTTGTGGAGCTTCCTTGGGTAGCGCCCCCAATACCTCGATGACGCCAGGTCGTAACGGATCACCCTGAGGTCGGTTATATTCACCGCGTTTCAGCAACTTCGTCACACGCGGCGTGGGCAGGTCCTTCGCCACCAACGTGGTGGTCATTTTTCTGTTAACCGCCTCAAGACGTTTCAGAAGAGGAATGGCCTCGTTATGAATTGCCAAATCCTTGAACAGTCCTTTTGGATTGGCCACTTTTTTCAGCCGATCCGTGGGCTTGGTGTTGTTCCAGTTCTTGGCAGCGGGCACCTCCTTATGTTCCGGCATTTTGATAAACACCTCCGCCGCCTTCAGCAGCTTGGTTTGCTCAACTTCCACCGCTTTCGATTCTGCCTGAATCGTCTCCCAGTTGTCCCACGTCGACTGATCCACCGGGGCCTTGATGGTTGGCCCATATTCGTATTTGTTGCCGTCCATCGAGGACTCGGCGGTGCTGTTAAAAAACGCCATCATCCGATAATATTCCACCTGCGGGATGGGGTCGTACTTGTGCGTGTGGCAGCGCGCACAAGTGAGGCTCATCCCGAGCAGCGCGGTGCCGAGCGTTTCCACGCGGTCAAAATTATTTTTCGCCTGAAACTCCGCCTGGATCGCACCGCCTTCTGCCGTGGAGGGATTCATCCGCACAAACCCCGTGGCCACTCGCTGCGCCAGTGTCGGTTGGGGTAACAAATCACCCGCCAGTTGCCACGTTACAAATTCATCCAGCGGCTGGTTGCGATTGAAGGCGCGCACCACCCAGTCGCGATATGGAAAAATCCCGCGCCGATTGTCGAGATGCAACCCATGCGTGTCGCCATAGCGCACTGCGTCCAGCCAATACCGCGCCTGATGCTCGCCGTAGCGCGGGCTGGCCAACAGCGAATCCACCAGCCGCTCGTACGCGCCCGGCGTTTTGTCTGCCAAAAATTTATTCAATACCGCCAGCTCCGGCGGCAAGCCGGTGAGCACCAACGCCGCCCGCCGCGCGAGCGTCGGCCTTTCTGCTTCCGGCGCAAAGGTGATGCCATTCGCCTTCAACTGTCGTCCCACTAGCGCATCGATCGCATTGCCCGTCCAGTCCGGCCGCATTTTTTTGGGCGGCACAAACCCCCAATGTTTCGCGTACCGACCGCCCTCCTTTACCCAACGCGTCAGCACATTACGCTCGGCGGCAGTCAATTGCTTTTCCGCCTTGCGCGGCGGCATGGGATCTTTCTGGTCGTGCAGGCGAACAAGCATTTCGCTTTCCTTCAAAGCCTTTGGGTCGATGGCTTTGTGTCCATCCAGATCGCGCGTTGCCTCAGCGAATGAATCCAGCCTAAGCACATCTTTATTGGTTCCATCCGGCCCATGGCAAACGAAGCATTTGTTGGAGAGAATGGGAAGAACGTCTCTCGAAAAATCCACCGCGGACAACTGGCTTGCACAAATCATTGCAGCCAAAAAAGAAACGCGTTTCATAGGCAAATC
>CAUZWB010000156.1:0-5905 GCA_963583525.1 Verrucomicrobiia bacterium
TCCACAAAAATTATTTTCTTTGAGCCGGACAAAAACATCCAGTCCGGCCATCGTGTGCGCTTTCTGGAGGCGTATCTGAAAGCCAACGCGCCGGAAGTCCTTACCGAAGAGGGCGGCGGCAAGGCGGTGGCAATTTCGTTCACGATGCAGCGATTTTCCGACAGCGCGAAGACGATTTTTAATGAGCCCGTGCCCGAACTGCAGCTCGTGGACTGCGCCGATGAAGCGAATTGGGCGCGCCAACTTTGGGCCCTCAACCAACCCACAGAGGAGGGGCAGGAAAAATTCACGGTGCTGCTGCGCCACCAAAAGGATGTGCAACGCCTCAAGTACGCGGTGCTGATGAAAAAAACCGTGGAATTAAATACTGAAAAGCAGGTGCTCAGCCTCAGCAATTTCACCCGCGGGCGGTTACTGCTGATGCCCCGCGTAAAGGAGGCCGACATTGAGCTGGTGGATGGCGACGTGGCGCGCGCGTTCTTTTTCTCAGAAATGTATTATCAGGCGTTGCAGGTGGAAATGGAAAAGGATCTCGCTGCGTTCCGGAAGGTGATTGAAGACAAAAATCATTTGCAGCAGATGTTGAATCCCGGCCCACGCCGGTAACGTCCAACCACATTGGAGGGTGACATGAAAACAAATCGTACCGAACTCGCAATCGGCGTAGCGCTCCTGTTTGGAGTCGCCGCACTGTTTATTTTTTCCAAACCCAAACCGACGGAGCCCGCTCCGGCGCCGGAACAAATTGCCGCCGCGCCTCAGCCAACTCCAGCTCCGACCCCTCAGCCGGAGGCAGCCCCCGTGCCCAAGCCGACAGAACCAACCGAACCCACCGAAGGCGAAACCCCCGAACCCCCTGAGAGTGAAACCGGCGAGGCCGAACCCGCCGAAGGTGAAGGCGGCGAACCCGTTGAAGAACCCGAAACTCCATCCGATCCGGTTTTAGCGTTGGTGGATAAAATCGACAGCCCCGCGGGCAAAGTCCGCGTGCTCGCCAATCTCGCCGGCACCCTTGCCCAAACGGGTGACACTGAACGCGCGGTCATCATCCTCGCTCAGTCGCAAGCCATCGTGGATGAAATCGAGGACGCCACCTCGTTGGCGCCGGCGTTGAGCTATATGGCCGGCGCCCAGATTCGCCTCGGGCTCAAAGACGATGCCCGCGCCACCTTAGTCAAGGCATTGGCGACAGTCGAAAAAATCAAAGGCGTCGATGCCAAAGTGCAAACGCTCGGCAAGCTCACGATCGCTCTCAATGAACTCGGCGATCACGAACAAATCCAAGCCGTGCTCGCGCAGTCGCTCGTGTTGGCCAATGAAATTCAGCAGCAGGCGCAGGCGGTGCTGCAACAATCGCTCACCCTCGTGGGCCGGATGAAAGACGGCGAAGGCAAAGCCACCGCGCTGCAACAAATTGCCGCCGCAATGGCACAGCCGGGCAATGCACAGCAGGCGGAAGAAATTTTTGTGCAAGCCCTGACCATCGCCACGCAGATTGCCGATGCGGAAAAGAAAGCCATCGCGCTGGATAAAATTGCCAAGTCCTTCGAGCAAGCCGGGCCGGGCGGACAGTTCACTCAACTGCAATTCAGCATCGGTTGGATGTATTATGAAGGCAACAATTTGCCGCGCGATTATGCGCGCGCCGCGGCGTGGTATCACAAGGCCGCCGAGCAAGGCCACGCACAGGCGCAGGTGAACCTCGCCGTGATGTACACCGAAGGCGAAGGCGTAGCCGCCAACAAAGTGGAAGCGCTCAAGTGGTTTCGCCAAGCCGCTGAGCAGGGCTTCGCCGAAGGCCAAACGGCCTTGGGCGTGATGTACGCGCTCGGCCAAGGCGTGGAGGCGGATCTCGTGCAGGCAAATAAATGGCTCGCGCTCGCGGCCGCCCAAGGCGATGCCGATGCCCAAGTGGCGCACACGGAACTTGCCACCAAACTTTCGCCCGCGCAATTAGCCGAATCCAAAAAACTCACCGAACAGTGGCAAGCCCAACGCAAGCCCGTTCCCGCTCCAGAGCCCGAGGTGCCCGAAGTGCCGAAGCCGGAATAAGGGGCGGGATGTCCCAAGGCTCAATGACCAAGGCCCAAGGAATTCCCATTCCCAATAAACGCGCGATTGGTTTTCTTTGGTTCTTGGTCATTGGTCGTTCATCAATCACCCGTTTATCCCCAGCCAGTGAATAACCTTGAGTTGTTCACTTTCCCCTGTTAATAATTCCTCTTTCGCATGAGCGAACGGAGGATCGATACTGGAATTTGGGGCAAGCTCACTAAGGCTGTAGTGTTTCTATTTGTCGTTGCCGCATTGCTCGCGGTGGCGGTGTGGTATCTTCCGCTCATCAAACAAAACGAACGCATGCGCTCGGAGATTTTACGACTGCAGCAGGAAGTCACCACCGAGGAGGATACGGCCCGCCAAATTAAAATCCAGATCGATGCACTTCGCAACGATCCAGAAACCGTGGAGCGTTACGCGCGCGAAAAACTTGGGCTCGCGCGCGCCGGCGAAACCGTCATCCGCTTCGAGCAGCCCGATTCTAACGCACCGTAGCCCGCTTGCATTCAAGCTTGCATTCGGCCCTCGCTCGGCTACTTTCCCGACCCGTTTTTGAACCCCAAAATTTATTATGGCTATTGCAAATGACCTTCGGCGCGGCAACGCGATAAAATATAACGGCGCGGTATGCGTTGTCATGGACACCGGCCACGTGAAGCCCGGCAAAGGGCCCGCCTACATTCAGGCTAAGCTGCGCAACTTGAGCACGGGCAAGTCATCCGACAACCGGTTTAACTCATCGGAGAATGTCGAGATTGTGCCGATGACCACTCGCAAGCTGGAGTTCAGCTATATGGAGGGCGACGACTTTGTGTTGGTGGATCCCGAAACCTACGATCAGGAAAATGTGCGCGCCGAGTTGATGGCCGAGGTGAAGGATTTCATGACCGAGAATACGCCGCTCACCGCCACTTACGTGGACGGCAACCTCGCGATGGTGGAGCTGCCGCCCAACGTAATACTCACCGTTAGCGATGCGCCCGATGGCGTGAAAGGCGATTCGGCAAGCAACGTGCAAAAGCCCGTCACCCTCGAAACCGGCATGATCATCCAAGTGCCCCTCTTCATCAAGACCGGCGAAAAAATCAAGATCGACGTGAAGAACCAAAAATACCTCGAGCGGGCGTAGTTTGGTTTTCAACCCCCAATCGCCGGCCGCGGTTTATATTTCTTGGCCAATGCCAACACGGTGTTGAGACGCTTCATCCCGCCGGTGCAAGTAGAGTCGCTGAGGTTGGCGGCGGCGGCGCAGACGGCGGTAAATAAACTTCGCTGGATTTCCCAGCCTTCGTGAATGCCCAGCAACATGCCGGTGCAAAACGCATCGCCGGCGCCGGCAGCACCTTGAATGTATTTTTGCGGCAGCTTCAATGAGGATTGCCAGTGATCCGCGCCGCCTCGCGTGCGGGCAAAGCCGCCTTCGGGAAAGTGCACGCACACCAATTCTTTTACACCGAGCTGCAGCAACGCACCGGCGGCGTGTCGCAGCGCCACGGTGTCCAGCGTGCCGTCGCTGCGGCGGATGGTGAAGCCGGTGGTTTTGCCCGCCTCGAATTCGTTGAGGATGCAGTAGTCCACGTGAGGCAGTGTGGGCGAAACGATTTTAGCAAAGCGATCGCTGTCTTCGCTCACGCAATCGATGCTGGTTTTTAATCCCGCCCGTTGGGCTTTGGCACAGAGGGCGGCGGCGCGGGTGCCGTGTTTTTTATCGGGCGCATCCATCGCATCAAGCAACAGTAGATAACCGATGTGAAAAATTTTAGCTTCCGATTTTTTGAAGTCCAACCCCTTGCCATTCCACAAGGCATTGGCGCCGCGACAGTGAAAAAACGTGCGCCGCCCGGTGTCCACTTCCGTCATCACATCGGTGTACGACGTGGACGCGCGATCGGTGGTTTGGATTTGTTGGGCATCTATCTTGTGCCGCTTGAGGTCAGCAAGAATGGTTTTGCCCAGCGCATCCTTTCCCACGAGCCCGGCGGCGCTGAGCGGAATCTTCGCGCCGAGCTTGGAAAGGTTTACCAAAAGATTATAAGGCGACCCGCCCGTACCCGGGCTTTCGCTCAAAATGTTGGCCAGCGTTTCCCGTTGCGGAAACACATCCACCATCTTCACTTGATCGACGATCCAGTTCCCCGCCGCTAAAATTCCATTGCGTTTCATCACGTTTTTTCAAAAAAAAAAGAGACGACCGTTTATAGCGGTCATCTTATTGAAGTGTCGAGCCTGACCTGAGGCGACCGCTAAAGTTTAGCGCAAACTTATTTGCTGCTTCAAATTTACCGTCACGGTAAATTTCAAAGTCACGGTCAATCGTCCGACATTGGGATGATACATCTCCACTTTTTTTATTTCTCCGGATCTGGCGGTGCCTTCAAAAAAAGCCTCACGGGAATGAAATGCGGCTGTCTTGAGATTCAATCGATCACTTCGACCGACAGATCGATTCACCGAGCATGATCCTCGGAAGGTTATTTTTCCCGCTCGAATCTCAGGCAAAATAGTCAACACCGTTCCTATTTTCACCGGGTCAACCTGCCCGGGCACCTCGGCCATTTGGCTGATCTCAATAGTCGCTTCCTCGCCGCTGACAATCAGCATACGCGGCGCGGCCAACAATGCCCCGACCTCCATAAATTTTGCCTCCACCATCACCTGGTTTGGTTCTTTTTTCGGGGATGAATTGGCAGCTTTGTCCACCGTGCCGCATCCCACTACGCAAAGTAGTCCCATAAACAATGTAAAAACCTTCATGATCATCTCCTCTGGAATCATGATTCATTTAAGCTATCGGCTCAATCCTTTCTTATCCACAACTCGAACAACTCCATTTGACGAACCGGCATTTATGACGTACGTTGCGGCCATTGCGCTATGAACACGCCGCATTATCACATCAACATTTTCTGGAGTGCCGAGGAAGATTGCTTCATCGCCGAAATCCCCGACCTCAAACACTGCACCGGCCAGGGCGATACCCCCGAGGAAGCGCTGACCGATGTCATGGAAGCGCAGGACACGTGGATCGTCGCCTGCCTCAGCGCCGGTGAGCCCGTGCCCGATCCGGAGTACACCGCCTCGGTGGAGGCGTGATGGGGTAAATGAGTTGCGAGTTGCCACCCACTCGACCCTCGACCCTCGGCTCTTGACCCCTTACCTTAGCGCCGTGTTCCGCCCCTGCATTGATCTGCATGAGGGACGGGTGAAACAAATTATCGGCGGCACGCTTTCCGATTCCACGGATGGGCCGCAGACCAACTTTGTTTCCGACCGCCCCGCTTCGTGGTACGCCGAGTTGTATCGCAAGGATGACTTGCGCGGCGGTCACGTCATCCAGCTTGGCCCCGGCAATGAAACCGCCGCGCGCGAAGCCCTTGCTGCGTTTCCCGATGGGCTCCAACTCGGCGGTGGCGTGAATGCCGATAACGCCGCCGAATGGCTTGATGCCGGCGCGTCGCACGTCATTGTCACCTCATGGGTTTTCCGCGAAGGCCGCCTCGATGCCGAACGCCTTGCCGCTTTGGTAAAAACCATTGGCCGCGAGCGCCTCGTGCTTGATCTTTCCTGCCGCCAACGCGACGGCCAATACTGGGTGGTCACCGATCGCTGGCAAAACTTCACCGAATTGCCCATGAACGAAGCCACCCTGAAAACCCTCGCCGTCAGTTGCGCTGAATACCTCGTGCACGCCGTCGATGTGGAAGGCCAACAAACCGGCATCGACCTGCCCCTCGTGCAAACCCTCGCCGCCGGTTCGCCTCTCCCCGTCACCTACGCCGGCGGCGCGAACTCCCTTACCGACCTCGAGTCAGTACACCAAGCCAGCGCCGGCCGCGTCCATTTAACC
>CAUZWB010000157.1:0-5890 GCA_963583525.1 Verrucomicrobiia bacterium
GGGCTGCCACAAAAAACTCCCCAAAGAACAGGAACTCCTCCAAATGCCCGGCCGCGGCAACCTCGATTTCACGCCCATCGTCCGCGCGCTGAAGCAAATCAACTACCGCGGCTTCACCAGCATCTTCATGCACCCAGTCCCCCGCGGCATTCCGATACTCAAAGACGCCCTCGCCTGCACCACCGAAATCAACCGCGCGCGATCGTACTTGGAAAAGTGTCTCGCTAAGGCTTAACTCCCCGCATCCATGAGCGACACTGACAAACCTAAAGTTCTTATCATCATCGGCGATGCCTCGGAAACGGTGGATACGATGTATCCCTATTTTCGTTTAATCGAGGGCGGCTACGAGCCCGTGCTGGCCGCGCCGGAGAAACGCACGTACCAAATGGTGATGCATCAAAACAAACCGGGCTGGACGATCACGAAAGAATGGGAGGGCTACACGATGGATGCGGACATCGCCTTCGCCGACATCAAGCCCGAGGAATATCTCGGCATCTTTTTCAGTGGCGGACGCGCGCCGGAGTATATTCGCGAGGATGAAGATTTGCAGCAGATCACAAAATATTTTTTCGAGAAAAACGCGCCCATCGCCAGCGTGTGCCACGGCGTGGAAATTGTCGCCCGCGCGGATTGCGCGAAGGGACGCCGCATGGCCACGGTGCCGAAGGCGAAGTTTGATTTGGAAATATGCGGCGGCATTTTTGTCGATGAGCCCTGCGTCATCGACGGTAACCTCATCAGCGGCCGAACCTTCTGGGACCACGGCCACTACATGGGCCCGTGGATGAAACTCCTCGACGAAGCCCGCGACGCTCAAGCGTAATGCGAATCGCGGCGATCATCGCATTGGGCCTGCCGTTTTGGACGGCGGCCCAACCGGTGGTGCCCGGCTTTGATCGTTTCGCGCGCGACACGCCTGCCGCACAAATTGCCGCCGGCGAAGTCCTCATCACCGAACTCAACTGTGTTGCCTGCCATGCCGCGGGCGAAGGCCAAACCCATCGCTTCCAACGCCGACCCGCGCCAATCCTTTTCACCACGCACAATCCCGCCTCGGCCGGTTGGCTGCGGCATTGGATGCTGGATCCGCAAAAGCTCAAGCCCGGCACCCTCATGCCCGATCTGCTTCACGGCCTGGACAAGGACAACAAATCCCAAGCCGTGGAAGCCCTTCGCCATTATTTGGTAACACTCAATCCCGCCACGGGGCCGGAAGCGGCCATGATTGGCAACGGCCCCAAAGGCAAGCAATTGTACCAAACCCTCGGGTGCGCCCAGTGCCATGCGCCGGATGCTCAGGATAATAAACGGGACATTCCGTTGGGCAATGTGCGGTACAAATACGGGCATGCCCACCTCATCAAATTTCTGCGCAACCCGCTGCACAGCCGGCCGGCCGGTCGCATGCCGCGCACGCCCTTGAGCGAAGAGGAAGCCGCTCACTTGTCGGTGTACCTCCGGCACCGCTCCGGGCCGTTGGAAATGTACGACCTCGCCCGCGGCCCGGCCGCGTTGAAATTGCGTGCCGAAGGCAAGAAGCTCGTTCAAACCCTGCGCTGCACCAATTGCCACCAAATGCCTAAACAGAAACTGCAACCGGCCCAATTAAATTTCTCCAAACCGCTTGGCAAACTCAACCCCGCCCTCGGTTGCCTCGCGCCCAAGCCGGCGGCCACCGTCCCGCAGTTTCACCTGAACGCCGCCCAACGCACGGCCATCACCGCCGCCCTGCGCGCGAAGGAAACCGAGCCGTCTCTGGCGGCGCACGTGCATCGGGAAATGCGCCTGTTCAATTGCACCGCCTGTCATGACCGCAAAGACCTCGGCGGCCCAAACCCCAAACGCGACGCCTTGTTTCTCAGTTTGGGCAATGACCTTGGCGATGAAGGCCGCCTGCCGCCCACGCTCACCGGCGTGGGGGCCAAGCTCACTGAATCAGCTCTGCACAAAGTGCTTCGTGGCGATGGCGCCGTGCGGCCTTATCTCGCCACGCGCATGCCGGACTTTGGCGAAGCGAATGCCAAGCGCCTCACTCCATTGCTCGCCGCCGCCGATGCGCGCGCCAACGTGAAACCCACGCCGCGCGAAGGCGACGAAAACAAAGTCGGCCGCAACCAGTACGGCCGCGAGTTGATGGGCGTAAAGGGGCTCAGCTGCATCGCGTGCCACCGGCTCGGCGGGCGCAAATCGCTCGGCATCCAATCGATGGATCTCGCCCATGCGTCGGGGCGGTTGCGGCCGGAGTGGTTTCGGGATTATTTGATAAACCCCGCCGCCTTTCGGCCCGGCACGCGGATGCCGTCCTTTTGGCCGGAGGGCAAGGCGGTCAGTAAAATTTTCGGCGGCAACACGCCGCGCCAAATTGACAGCCTTTGGGTTTACCTCAACGAACTCGACCAAACGCGCCTGCCCGAGGGCTTGGAAAAAAAAGGCGGCTTCGAGCTGAAACCCGCAAAGCGGCCGATGGTGTTTCGCACCTTCATGGAAGGCGCGGGCACGCACGCGATTGCCGTGGGCTTTCCGCAGGGCGTGCACGCGGCGTTTGATGCTGAGGCAATCGGTTGGGCACTCGCGTGGCGCGGGAAATTTCTCGATGCCGAAAGCACGTGGGACAACCGCTTCACCCCGCTCGCCAAGCCGCTGGGCACGAACCTCATCAAGCTCCCCCCCGGCCCGGCCGTCGCGGTTTATCAAGACGGCAAACCGTGGCCGAAGGACGGCCTCCAGTTCAGCGGCTATCGCCTCGCCAAGGACGGCACGCCCACCTTTCTTTATAGTCACGGCAAAACCAAAATCACCGACACGCTCACGCCAAAAGGCGAAGGGCTGCGGCGGCGGATGGAGTTCAACGGCGGCGAGGGCGTTTTATGGGTGCGGCTGGCGGTTGGAGAAAATTTTCGCACAAAGGAAGTCGGGGTGTGGATTGGAGACAATCAGTTGACTCTCATCGCGCCCACCGCGTTCACGCGACGGATCGGCAAACAAACGGAACTCATCGCGCCGGTGAAGTTAAAGACCAACGGCAAAACAATTTTGGAGGTGGAACTGCAATGGTAAAACGATTTTTCATTACCGGAACACAGAGGCTGATTTTCTCTATGCTCTCCGTGTCTCTGTGGTTCATTTCAACCGCCGCCGAAAATGAGTTTTACAAACTCACCACCATCCCCTTCCCGAAAGAACTCAAACTCGAAGTCAGCGGGATGGCGACATTGCCCGGCGACCGCATGGCCATCGCCATTCGCAAAGGCGAAATTTGGATTGCCGAAAAACTCTCGACCGGCAAGCCGGTTTACAAAAAATTCGCCAGCGGACTGCATGAGCCGCTCGGGTTGGCCTTGCGCAAGGGCGATTTGTACACCGTGCAACGCAGCGAGCTGACGCGACTGCGCGATACCGATGGCGACGGGCGCGCCGATGAATATCTCACCCACGCCAAGGGCTGGGGCGTGACGGGCAATTACCACGAGTACGCCTACGGCCCCGCGGTCGACAAGGCGGGCAATCTTTGGGTGGCGCTGAATTGCTCCATCGGCAAGGGCCCGAACCCGAACAACCGCTGGCGCGGCTGGAGCCTACGCGTGAAGCCTGACGGCTCGTGGTCGCCGATGTCCGGCGGATTCCGCTCGCCCTCGGGGATCGGCGCCAACCTCGCCGGCGACATGTTCGCCACCGACCAACAGGGAAATTGGTTCCCCACCTGCCCGCTCATCCACGTGAAGCGCGGCGCGTTTCATGGCCACGCCGACGCACTGCAGTTCACGAAATTGCCCGGCGCGACGTTCGCGATAAAAGAGCCGTTGCCAAAAACCCTCACCGTCGCCGAGGCCGCGCGGAGCATTCCGGCGTATCAACTCCCCGCCGTGTGGTTTCCCTATCGCAAGATGGGCATGAGCACGACGGACATTCTCGCCGACAGCACGCGCGGCAAGTTCGGCCCCTTCGCCGGCCAGCTTTTTTGCGGCGAGTTTACGATGTCATTTGTGTCGCGCGTGTTTTTGGAAAAAATCGGCGGCGAATATCAGGGCGCGTGTTTCCGCTTCCGCGACGGCCTCGACTGCGCCGCGCTACGCCTGCAATGGGGCGCGGACGGCTCCATGTACATCGGCCAAAGCAACCGCGGCTGGAATTCCCTCGGAACAAAAAGCTACGGCCTCCAACGCCTCCAATGGACCGGCCAAACGCCCTTCGAAATCAAAACCATGTCCGCGCGCGCCGATGGGTTTGTGCTCACCTTCACCAAGCCAGTCGACCGCGCCACCGCCCTCAATCCCAAGAGCTACACCCTCACCAGCTACACCTATGCGTATCAGTCAAAATACGGCGGCGAACCGCTGGATGTAAAAACGCACAAGATAAAACTCGGCGGCCTCGACGCCGCCTCACTGTCCGTGCACCTAAACGTCGAAGGACTCCGCGAAGGCTACGTCCACGAACTCCACGCCGACGGCCTCCGCAACTTAAATGGCAAATCCCTTTTGCACAAAGCGGCGTATTACACCCTCAATCGGATTCCGAAATAATCACGGCCGCTTGTGCAGCGGGTTGCTCCGGAAATCACCGGGAATTTTCGGTTTGCGCGGTTCCACTTTTTTTGCCCCACGATACGGCGGCCATTGGATGCGTTGGCCTTCGTAGCGGGCGAATTCCCAGGCGGGCCATTCGGGGGTGTCCTTCTGCACGCCGACGTAAATCTTTTTCATTTGCGCAGCCATTTGGGCGAAGCGCTTGGGCTCGACGGAGGCGAGGTCGCGGGTTTCGGCGCGATCGGTTTTTAGATTATACAATTCCATTTGGCCGAGCTTGGCGGTTTTGAGGGTGCGTTGATCTTCCACGGCAATGCCGGCGCGTTGACGGACCTTTGGCGCGTCGATGGCCGCGACCAGTTTCCAGTCGCCATCGCGCATGGCCACTTGCCGGCCGCCGCTTGCGGCGTGGAAATGCCAGTAGAGCGGCTGGGCGCGATTGATTTTATTGCCACTGAACAGACCGCTAATGTCGGTGCCGTCGAGGTGACGGTCGGCGGGTTTTTGCTGGCCGGAAATGCTGCAAAGGGTCGGCAGCAAATCGAGCCCGCTGATGGGGGTGGATTCAGTCGCGCCGGCTTTCACTTTACCGGGCCAACGGATGATGCCGGGCACGCGGATGCCGCCCTCAAACACGGAACCTTTTTTGTCGCGCAATTGATCAGTTTCGCCGTGCGGATGGAAACTGGTGCGGGCGGGGCCGTTGTCGCTGGTGAAAAACACGAGGGTGTTGTCGCGGAGTTTCTGTTTGTCCAGCTCGGCCATGAGCCGGCCGAAGCTGGCGTCCATTTGCGCGACGTTCGCCCAGTAGGCGGTGTAGCTGGGATCGTCGCTGGGATAATCCTTCATGAAGCGCGGATCGCTGGCGATGGGCTCGTGCGGTTCGTGGTAACAGACGAACATAAAAAAGGGTTTAGATTTGTCGCGCCATTCACGCAGCCAGTGGACGGCCTCGTCGGTGACAATGCCGGAGGCGTAGCCTTTCAACGGCCCGACCGGCGTGGCGTTGCGAACGAAGTTCCACGGGTTGCGATGATTAGGCAGCGCGTTGTTTTGCGTTGAGAACCAATGATTAAAACCGTGGTCATTGGGCTGCGGCTGGCCGGTGAGATTGAAGCGGCCATTGAGATGCCACTTGCCGGTGTGCGCGGTGTCGTAGCCGCCTTTTTGCAGAATGCTCGCGATGGTGATTTCGCTGGCCGGCACGTGCATCGGCGAGAGCATTGGAATCCAGTTGTGAATGCCCACACGCGTCGGCGTGCGGCCGGTCATGAGGCCCGTGCGCGAAGGCGAGCAGTTCGGATGCGACGCATAGCAATCGGTAAACCGCATCCCTTCGCGCGCAAAGCGGTCGAGAT
>CAUZWB010000158.1:0-5887 GCA_963583525.1 Verrucomicrobiia bacterium
GCCGTCGACTTGGGTGGCTTTGAGAATGATGTCGGCACCGATCTCGTTGGCGCGCAGGGCGGCGGCGGTGTCGGTGGAAAAATAGGGGTTGCCGGTGCCACCGCCGAAAATGACGACGCGGCCTTTCTCGAGATGTCGCACGGCGCGGCGGCGGATGAAGGGCTCGGCCACTTCGCTCATCTCGATGGCGGTTTGCACGCGGGTTTCCACTTTGTAATGCTCGAGGGAATTTTGCAGGGCGAGGGCGTTGATGATGGTGGCGAGCATGCCCATGTAATCGCCGGTGGCGCGGTCAATGCCGCTATCGGCGCCCTCGAGCCCGCGGAAGATGTTGCCGCCGCCGACGACGATGACGACTTGGACGCCCAACTCACGCAGCTCGGCGATTTGGCGGGCCATGCTGGCGACGGTCTCGGGGCAGATTCCAAAGCCCTGATCTCCGCCGAGGGCTTCGCCGGAAAGTTTAAGGAGGATGCGTTTGTACTTCGGCTTGGGTTTGGCTGTTTTTGTCACCGGAGATGGTTTACCCGCCAACGCCCCGCACGTCAATGGAATGCACAAAAAAAACGCCCGGCGTGAACCGGGCGTTTTGTAAATCAAAGATTGAATGAGTAGCTATTCCTGCGTCTCGCCCACTTGATAGCGGAGGAACGCGTCCACGGTGATGGTGTCGTCCAGCGCTTTGGCGGTGGCGGCGATGTGATCTTTCACGGCGAGGTCGCCTTGTTTCACGAACGCCTGATCCACGAGGCAGATGGTGGCGAAATGTTTCTCCAGCTTGCCTTCCACGATTTTTTCAATCGCTTGCGCGGGCTTGTCCTTGAATTGTTCGGTGGCAATTTCTTTTTCCTTCGCGATGAGGGCAGGATCAATGCTGGAACGATCGACTGCTTCGGGGCTGGCGGCGGCGATTTGCAAAGTGATGTCGCGGAGCAGGGATTTGAAGTCATCGCTTTCGGCGGTGGCTTCCTTGCCGGTGCTCACTTGGACGAGCACGCCCACTTTCGCGCCGTGGTGAATATACGCGGCCACTGCGCCGTGGCCCGCCACCTCGAGGCGGGCGTGGCGTTGGATGACGATGTTTTCGCCCACCTCGGCCACGGCGATGGTGCGGCGTTTCTCGAGGTCGGCGTTGGGATCTTCCAACAGCGATTGGGCAAAGTCGGAGCAAAGGTTTTGGAAGGACTCATTTTTACCGACGAAATCTGTTTCGCAATTCACCTCCAACAAAATGCCGGCCTTGGCGCCGGGCAAAATGTGATGGGAGATGATGCCTTCGGATGTGGCGCGGCTGGATTTTTTCTCGGCGGTGGCGGCGCCTTTTTTGCGGAGCCAATCAACGGCGGCATCGTGGTCACCGCCGCTTTCGGTGAGCGCCTTTTTGCAATCCATCATGCCGGCGCTGGTTTGTTGTCGGAGTTTACTAATTTGGGCTACGGTAATATCAGCCATATTGTTTTTTATTGGGTACTTACTGGTTAATGCAAATGGTTTGCGATTGGAGTCGCTGCCAAAATCGGGATGACAGTAGGGTTAAGCCTCGGCAGTGGCGGCTTCGGCTTCGGCCTTGGGTTCAGCCTCGGGCACGGCGGCCTCTGCTGCGGGAGCTACGGCTGGTGCTTTAGCTTCAGTCGGGGCTTCGGTTGCAGCGGTGGCTTCGGGTTTGGCAGGGGTTTCAGCAGCCGCTTCCGCTTGGGCGTTGGCTTTGGCCTCCGCTTTCGCTTCCGCCTCTGCTTTGGCGGCTTCTTCCTCTTCGGTTTTGGCGAGGCGTTCGGCGCGGGCTTCGGCGATCACTTCCGAGGCGATATCGAGGAAGAGTTTCACAGAACGAATGGCGTCGTCGTTGCCGGGGATGGGATAATCTACGACGTCCGGATCGCAGTTGGTATCCACGATGGCCACGATTGGGATTTTCAATTTGCGGGCTTCGGCGACGGCGTTATGTTCGCGCTTGAGGTCGATAATGAAAATGGCGTCGGGCAGGCCTTCCATGTCGCGGATGCCGCCGAGGTTTTTGAGCAGACGCATTTTTTGGCGGCGGAAGCGGGCTTGCTCCTGCTTGACGTAGCCGGTGATGCTGCCGTCCGCCTCCATGGCCTCGATGTGCTGGAGTTTCTTGAGGGATTTCTTGACGGTTTTGAGATTGGTGAGCGTGCCGCCGAGCCAACGCTCGGTGATGCACGGTTGGCCGGTGGCTTCGGCAACGTCGCGGATGGCTGATTGCGCCTGTTTTTTGGTGCCGACGAAGAGCACCTTGCCGCCGCTGCGCACTTGAGTAGCCATAAAATCACAGGCGGCGTTGAGCAGTTCGAGTGTTTTATCGAGGTTAATGATGTGGATGCCGTTTTGCGCCCGGAAAATATAGGGCTTCATTCTCGGGTTCCACCGTCGCGTTTGGTGTCCAAAATGGACGCCCGCTTCGAACAATTCCTTGATGCCGATGTTAATCATGTTTATTCCTTTGTTAAAGACCCTGTAGGTTTGGGCCATCCCGCGGAAAACGGGATTTCGTTTAGTGTTATTGTGGCCGCCAAACCCACTCGGGTCCGGACATTTCAGGCCGTGGTTTTTCCGCGGTTAACCAAAGGTAAACCCACGGAAAAGGGCGGGCAAACTAGCAGACGCCCCAGCAAAGGCAACAGTTTTTTGAAGAAAAAATCAGTCATCAATTTAAGCGAATGCGAGTGTGTCATCCTCGCCGGCGGCGGCAGCACCCGCATGGGCCGCGCCAAAGCCGATTTGCGGCTGGGGCGGCGCACGCTGCTGGGCCACGCCCGCGCGCTGGCGGCGGAGTTGGGCTTGCCCTGCCGCGTGCAAACGCACGATGACACCCCCGGCCAAGGCCCGCTGGGCGGCGTGGCCACGGCGATGCGGCGGGCGCGGGTGAAGGGCACCGAAAGGATTTTGTTTCTCGGCTGCGATATGCCTTTTCTCACGGCGGACTTCACACGGCGTATTCTCGCGGTGGAAGCGAATGCGGTGTTTGCCTCGGTGAAGGGCACGGTGGGGTTTCCTTTTGTGCTTTCGCCTGTGGTGCTGCCAAAGGTGGAGGCGCAGTTGGCGGCGGGTCGGCGCTCGTTGCAACGGCTGGCCACGCGGCTGCGCGCGCGGCGCATTCGCGTGCTTGCGACTGAGGCGGCGCAGTTGCAAAATCTGAATACCCCTGCGGACTTTGCCGCCGCTCGCCTTGGGTTGCAGGGACTGAGGCCGGCTTCGCCGCCCTTCGGCTCAGCAGGAGCTTCGCCCTCCCCAGCGCCCATCCAAGTCGCGGCTTGCCTTGGAGGGCGGGTTTGATAGGGTTTTGCGTATGCCACGTTTTCCCCAAATTGCACTGATGGTGTGCTGTACCGCGATTTTCGCTCAAGCCGATAAATTGCACCTCAAAGGCGGCGCGGTGATCGAAGGCAAATTGCTGGCCGAGAAAGAGGAAGTGCTGGTGGTGGACATTGGTTACACGGTGCTCACGCTTAACCGCGCTGAGGTGCAGCGCATCGAGCGCACCGGTGCGCCGGTGGCGCAAACCGTGGCCAAGGCGAAGGGACTTTACACCGTGGCCGCCAAGCCGCCGCCGTTGCGTCCGGTGAAGCAGTTGGTGGAGGCGCTCGGGGTATCGGTGGTGCAGGTGAAAACTCCCGGCGGTTTGGGCTCGGGCTTTATCATTCGCGAGGATGGCCATCTCATCACGAATTTCCATGTCATCGAAGGTGAGACGCGGATCTCGGTGGAGGTGTATCACCTGCGCGACGGACAGCTCGAGCGCAAGACCTATCGCAAGGTGCGCATCGTGGCGATGAACAAGTTTGCCGATCTCGCGCTGCTGCGCATCACGGACAAAGACGCGCCGAAATTCAATTCGGTTCCGCTTGCCGCCGATCCCGCGCAACTGGAAGTGGGCGAGCGCGTGTTTGCCATCGGCAGTCCGTTGGGGCTCGAGCGTACGGTCACCGAGGGCATTGTGAGCACCCGCAAACGCCAGATGGAAGGGGCACTTTACCTCCAAACCTCCACGCCGATTAACCCCGGCAATAGTGGCGGGCCGCTCTTCAATCTGCGCGGCGAAGTGGTGGGCGTCACCAATATGAAAATCTCCACCGGCGAAAATCTTGGCTTCGCCATTCCGGTTGATCGCGTGATGCATTTCCTCCAAAACCGCGATGCCTACGCCTATGACAATGATAATCCGAGCAACGCCTACCGCTATTTGCCGCCCCCGCGCAAGCCGCGCAAAACCCCGACGGCACCCTAATCAGCCTCAACCTGTAACTCTTTTTTCAAAATAACGTAAATAAACTACACAATGAAGAACCGAATACTAATCCTCCCCATGCTGCTACTGTTGGCCGTTTTTGGCCGAGCCGCCGCTCCTGAAAAAATCCTGCCGCCCACCACCTTCGCCGTGGCCAGCGTGCCGGATATGAATGCCGCGCGCGCCGCGTGGGGCCGCACGCCTATGGTGCGCCTGTGGAAAGATAAGGAAATGGCCGCGTTCGCCGGTAAGCTCGAGAAGGCGTTCCGCGAGAATGTGCTCGCTGAAGTGGAGAAAAAAGCGAACTTCAAGCTCTCTGAATATTGGGACCTCACACAGGGCCAGGCCACGATGGGCTTCACGCTCATTCCGGGTGAAAAAAAACCCGGGATGTATTTGGTGGTGGACAGTGGCAAAAAGTCCGACGCCCTCGCTGAGAAAATCGGAAAGCTCCGCGCAGTGCTCGTGGAAAATGAAGTGCCCCACAAACGTCACCGCATTCGTGGCACGGACGTGATTTCCATTAAGGCATTGAAAGAAGCGGAGGAGTTTGCCGGCCAATCCATTTACCTTGGCCAAGCGGGCTCCCTGTTTATCGTGAGCAATCACGAGCAGTTGCACGAGCAGATCATCGCGTTGCATCAGGGCGCGGGAGGCAAGTCACTGGCCGATGTGCCCGGCTTCGCTGAACGTCACCGGAAACAATTCAAATCCGCCCTAGTCTACGGTTGGCTGGACTTCGCCGTGGTGGTGGAAAAAGGCCTCGAGTTCGCCAAGGCACAGGAAGATCCCGACGCGGAACCCGCCTTCGGCGAGCCCACCGTGGACGGCGTGGTCACCGCGCTTGGCCTCAAGGGCTTGCGCTCAATCAGCCTTTCGATGCATCAGGATCAAGACGGCGAATTGTTGGATATCTTCGTCGACGCCCCCGCCGCCGCCCGTCGCGGCTTGCTCGCGCTCTTCGCGCCAGACGCCGAAGACGCCGGTCCGCTGCCATTCGTGAGTGAAAATGTCACCAGCTTCGCGCGCATCCGCCGCAATAGTCAGGCTGCGTGGAAAACCTTTACCGGAATGCTCGCCGAAATAACCCCCGCCGCTCCGATTGCGCTCGGCGCTTTGGATGGGTTTGCCCAACAGACCGACCCGAACTTCAGTTTCAAAAGGCAGATTATTGATACTCTCGGCGATGATTTCATAATGATGGAAATGGCCCGCCCAAATGGCGGCGATGAACTCAAAGACCTTCTCGGTTCCCCAACCCTGTTTATGATTAAATCGCACAAACCCGCCGTCACGCTCGGCGCGCTGCAAACGATCATCAAGCTCGCCGTGCCCGTGCCCGCTGAGTCACGAGAATTTCTCGGCCGCACTATTCATTCCTATGACATTGTCGGCGGCGGAGGCGACTCCGGCTTGCATCTCTCCACCGCTGGCGGATACCTCATCCTTTCCTCCTCCGGCAAAGCCATCGAGGATCATCTCCGCGGCTCCGGCAAAGATGCCAAACCACTTTCCAAAATGACCGCCCTCAAACAAGCCGCCGCTAAAATTGGTGGAATGAAAGGCGCTTTCGCTTACGAAAACCAACAACATATGCTCGGCCCCCTTTTCAATATGTTGAAAAACAACCCGAACCTCATC
>CAUZWB010000159.1:0-5847 GCA_963583525.1 Verrucomicrobiia bacterium
GAGGTTTGCCCGCAGAACGTGTTCGCTGGTTTTTCAATATTCGCCATAAGCTTATTTCATTATAAATAATTTTGTTCGATTAATCGACATAGACAAACTCGTTCAAGTTCAGCACGAGCAGACAGAAACGCTGCAGGGCTTGGGGTTTGTTGATTCCGGTTTTGGTAAAATGTTGGATAAGTTTTAGGCCGTCGGCGATGTCTTCCTTGGTGGCGGGGCGGCTGGTGGCAAGCTCGAGGGCGCGGCTCACTTGGGCGGGGGTGTCGTTGGGTTGTTCTTCCTGCAAACGCAGGGCGAGGACCTCGGCGGAGTCGTTGAGGAATTTACTGTTCATCATCGTGAGCGTCTGCGTGGGGACGGTGGTGACGAAGCGGACATCGCAGGTGTTGTCGGTGTCGGCCCAGTCAAAGGCGGCGAGGAAGGGCTCGTTTAGGGAGCGTTTCACGAAGATGTAAACGCTGCGGCGGACGGCGTCTTCCTTGGAACTGCGGCCCCACGCGGCGCCGGGGCGCGAGGCAGTCTTGGCGACTTCGGCGGGTATCTCGGTGTAAATGCTGGGGCCGGACATTTTTAAATTCAACTGACCGGTGAGGTTGAGAATGGAGTCGCGGATTTCCTCTGCGGTAAGGCGACGCATGTCGAACCGCCAAAAGAAATCGTTGTTCGGGTCGGCAGCCAGCGCGGCCTTGTTGCCGGTGGAGGACATTTGATAAGTGCGGCTGAGCATGATGAGCTTGTGCATGCGCTTGAGTTTCCAGCCGCCTTCAACCAAGTCAGCAGCGAGCCAGTTGAGCAACTGCGGATGCGTGGGTTGTTCGCCGATGAAGCCAAAATTATTTGAGCTGCGCACGATGCCACGCCCGAAATGATGCTGCCACAGGCGATTGGCCATCACCTTGGCGGTCATTGGATTGTTCTTGCTGGCAATCCACTCGGCGAGCACGCGGCGTTTGCCGGAGGATTTTCCGGAGTCGTAATCCTTGGGCACGGTGGCCTTGGCTGAGCTGAGAATTTGAGGGAACGTAGATTCAACTTCATCGCCGTGCAATTGCGGGTTGCCGCGCTTGAGCACCCAGGTTTTCTGCCGGCCACGCTCTGCAACGGCCATTGCAAATTCATCCTTCACTTCAAACTTTTGCTTCTCGAGGTTGACCAACTGCTGGCGCAGTTGGTTGTACTCGGCGAGCTTGGCTTCCCCGAGAATCTCCTTGCCGTGCAGCCGCGCGAGCAACGGCACGGGCGTGATATTGTAATCCACCAGCAAACCGGCATCGATGTACTGCCCGCCGGCGGTTTGTTGGCAATGAATGGCGAGCGTGTTACGGCCGGTCTGCATTACGTCGAGCGCAGCTTCAGTGATATCCATGTCAAGGTAGCGATTGGCGTGGCCCTTGAGCGTCTTGACGAGCTTGCCGTTCAGATAGACTTGCGCATCCTCATCATGGTGGATGCGCAGGACGAGCTTGCCGGGAATTTCCACCAGCCGAAAATCCTTGCGCAACCAAATATCCCGCGTGTGCCACTCAGTGCGCACGTGGCTGCCGGGCGTGCCTTTGCGGCCAAAGCCGGACCAATCTTTTTTCCAAGCCTTGTCGTCGTAGGCGATTTCAAACCAGTTGTCGCCGGGTTTCTCGAATGTGTACCCCCAAATCTGCCCCTTGCCGCGCGAGGCGTCCGGCAAGGCAAACGGGTTGTTTAACTTCTTGCTATCCTTGGGAGCCTTCTCCTTGAGGGCGGGATTTTTCTTGGCCAACTCGTCGAGCAGCTGTTCCTCGATTGGATCAATCTTGGCCTGAACCTGCTGGATTTGTTTCTGTTGCGCAGCGCGTTTTGCCTCCATCTCCTTCTTTGTATTGGCGTCAGTAATCGGCACGTGATTGGTCTTGCCCTTGCCGTGCGGGGAAATGTCGCTGAAAAAAGCCAGCAGCGAGTAGTAATCCTTTTGCGGAATCGGATCGATCTTGTGGTCGTGACAGCGCGCGCACCCAACGGTCATGCCAAGGAACGTCTCGCTCGTGGTGCGCAAAATGTCATCGAGATAATCGTAGCGCGCCAGCGGTCGATCGGCGGGTTCGTCGTCCCAAATGCCGAGCCGATAAAAACCCGTGGCCGTAATGGAGTCGCCCGTCTTGTCGGGCAATTCATCGCCGGCGATTTGTTCCGTAATGAACCGGTCGTACGGCTTATCCTCGTTGAAGGCGCGGATGACGTAGTCGCGATATTTCCAGATGAGATCCTTTTTGCTGTCGCGCTCGTAGCCGTTGGTCTCGGCATAGCGGACGAGATCGAGCCAGTGACGGCCCCACTTTTCGCCGTACTGCGGCGTGGCGAGCAGGCGGTCGATGACTTTCTCAAACGCCTTTGGCGAATTGTCTTTGACAAACGCCTCCACCTCGCGCGGCGTGGGCGGCAGTCCGGTGAGATCGTAATAGGCGCGGCGAATGAGCTGGCGTTTATCGGCGGGGCCGTTGGGCAACAGTTTTTTGGATTTCAGTTTATTAAAAATAAAGGCGTCGATGGCGTTGCGGTTCCAATCGGCATCGGCCGCCTTGGGCACAGCGGGGCGTTTGATGGGTTGGTACGCCCAATACGCGCGCGTGCGGGCATTGATTTCCGTATTGGGCAACACGTGTGCGGCGGCCCCGGCGATTTCCTGCGCGGGATTGAACGGCGCGCCGAGCTTCACCCATTGCGTGAGCAAATCAATCTGCGCGACGGGCAGCTTCGCCTTGGGCGGCATCTCGTGATCCTCGTCCTTATAAGAGAGCATCGTGAGCAATAGACTTTTTTCCGGCGCCTTGAGATTGATGGCCGGGCCGATGTCGCCGCCTTTCAAAAGCCCTGCGCGGCTGGTAATGCGGAAGTCGCCTTTGAGCTTCTCTTTCGCCCCGTGACATTTGAAACAATTTTCCTTGAGAATGGGAAAAATCTTTTGGCTGAAAAATTCAACCTTCGCTGCATCGGAAATTTCCTGAGCCGATAACGCCATCGGCAACGCCAGGGTGCTCACTAAAAATCGTGTCCAGTGTTTCATTAGATTTTTATTCGCGGAACGCCTTGACCATACCTCATACGGAAAAGCCTGTCTTGCATTCTTTCGGCCATTTTTGTTATTAATGCGACACGCGAGGGCAATCGTGTCCAACTCAAATTCAGTCATGAAAAGCACTAGGGAAGTTCAGAAACGACGCCGCGTTTTGTTGAATGCACTCACTTCGGCCACTCCTTTCTATCATCTTTTTGACTGCATTGAGAATGTCTCCTTTTTTGCAAAGGATCGCGAAGGGGTGCTTTTAGCGGCCAACCGGTTTTTGGTTGAGTTGTATGAATTTGAAAATGAGACGGAACTGGTCGGCCACACCGACTTCGACCTACTGCCACGCCGATTGGCGGAGAAATTCCGTCGTGATGACCTGCAGATCATGGAACGCCGCAAGCCGGTCACCAAGATTGTGGAAATTTTTCTCAACCGCCAGGGCATCCCGTCGTGGTTCATCACATCAAAATATCCCATCCTCTCCAAGACCGGCCAAGTGCTCGGCGTGATGGGCATCATTCAGGACTATCATCAACGCCGCGAATTATTCTCCGGACAGCAAAGCATGGCCCGCGTGATGAACCATCTGCATGCTCAATTTCGCGAAAAGCTGTCCATCCGTCAATTGGCCGAAATGAGCGGGATCTCGTTGCGGCAGTTTGAGCGACGTTTTCAGAATTACTTTAACCTCACCCCGCAGCAGTACCTCATCAAGCTGCGCATTCATGAATCGTGCGATTTGTTGATGCAACCCAACCTGAGCATTGGCAAAATCGCAATCGACCTTGGCTTTTACGACCAAAGCTCTTTCACCGTGCAGTTCAAGAAAGCCATGGGCCTCACGCCGCTGCAGTACCGCAGACAGTTCCTCTAACCCTCATTCACCACCTAAATCCAAAAACTTAACACAAACCGGCATGGGCACTTTGACTGAATGGCTGGTGGGCTTCAGCTTGCCAGTATCTTGGTTAATATGAAAAGTGAAAACATCACCGCTGGATTGATTGGCGGCAATTAGAAATTTTCCAGTGGGATCGATGCCGAAATTACGGGGTGTTTTACCCAGCGTAGACTGATGTTGAACCGCCTTTAGCTTGCCGGTCTTTCCATCGATGCTGAATACCGCAATCGTGTTGTGACCGCGATTGGAGCCATACAAAAACTTCCCACTCGGGTGCACCTGAACCTCCGCCGTGCTCATCCCTTTCCCACGTTCTACCGGTAGCGTGGTGATGGTCTGCAACTCACCCAGCTTACCCTTCTCCTCGTCCCATGCAAAAGCGGTCACGGTAAGCGTAATCTCATTGATTACATAAGCAAATTTACCATTAGGGTGAAACGCAAAATGCCTTGGCCCCGCTCCGGGTGCCACCTTGGCAAACCCGGCGTCGGTCAGCTTTCCACCCTTCGCATCAAAACCGTAAACCAGAACCTTATCTAGGCCGAGATCAGCTGCCACCGCAAACTTGTTACCCGGTGAAACATTAATAGAATGGCCGTGAGGGGAAGCCTGCCGCGGTTTCAATATGCTTGAACCCTCATGCTGGATAAACGAGGAAGCTTTACGTAAACGCCCTTTTCGTGAGATCGGCAAACTTGCCACGCTGCCGCCGGTATAGTTGGCCACAAGAACGTTCCTGCCGGTGGCATCCACAACCAGATGGCATGGCGCCCCGCCCTTGGATGATTGCTGGTTGAGGAACGTCAAGGCCCCGGTCTTTGGATCAATTGAATACGCACTCACTCCTCCGGCCTTCTCGCCCTTGTAATTGCCAATCTCATTAACCGCATAGAGAAATTTTTTATTGGGATGAATGGCGAGAAATGAAGGGTTCTTTTGCCCGGCCAATTTGCCTACCGCCGTAAGCTTGCCCGTTGCCATTTCCAATTTAAGCCAATGGATTCCCTGCTCCTCGGTTTTGGTGTAGGTGCCGATATAAACTAGCAACTCCTTTGGATCAGCCTGAAGGTTTAAAGCGATAATACAGGCTAGAGTCATAAAAAACGTGCGCATGAGTGATTATGGGCCGAGGCGCAAAGATTCTGCAATTTTTAAAACAAAAACTTTGCTACCTATCGCTTTCCTATTGCATTAAGCAATAAAACCCACATAAAATCGCGCCGATGAAACGACTACTTATCCCAATAATCGCTGCAGCCATCGCTTTGCCCGCCTTGGCAGCTGACAAAGATAAGATTCAGGAGCCCTCCGCCAAAGAAGCCTCCGGCACCTACCTTGGAGTTGCGATGGGCAAAATCCCGCCCCTCACCCGCGCGCAGCTCGGCCTGCCCGAAGGCATTGGCGTATCCGTGGGACACGTGACCAAAGGAAGCGCGGCGGAAAAGGCCGGCCTCAAGGTGAATGACATCATAACCCAGCTCGATGATCAGCTCATTATCAATAGTCAGCAATTACAGACCCTCATCCGCACCAAGAAACCCGGCGACGAAGTAACGGTGACATATATCCGCAAAGGCAAAGAGCACAAGGCCAAGGCCAAGCTCACCAAGGGGCAACCCACCGCGCCTGTGCCGCAGGTATTTCGTTTGGGAAATGGCCAGTTGATGCCCTTCAATCTGCCCAACGGACTGGGCCAAGGGCAAATGCAGATGTTCAAGCTGAACCCGCAAAATCTTGATCAGTTAAACGAGCAGCTAAAAAACCTGCAAATACCGGGCATGGATCCGGCACAATTAAAAAAACTTCTGGAAGGCCAAGGGTTAAACCTCGGCCCCGCAGCACCCAACGGCAACGGCGGCAAAGAATTCAAGTTTCACTTCAATTTTCCCGGCGGAAACAATGAAGCCAA
>CAUZWB010000160.1:0-5840 GCA_963583525.1 Verrucomicrobiia bacterium
AGGATTTTTTCAGCGGCAAGGCGGCTTCAGAATCCCAATTTTTGGAAATCTCCAGCGCGTATCGCTGGCGCGGTTTCAATACCGGGCCAAGGTCGAGGTTCAGATTCACGCCGGTCTTTTGTCGGCCCGGATGGAGCCACAGCGTGAGGCGTTTGCCGTCGGCGCTCCAAAGCTCAGCTTCGCGGAAGGGCTCATCGACGGGTTTGCCGGTGGTGAGGTTGGTGAGTTGGAAGTGCCGGAAAATGTTCCCGCGCTGCATGGGTTCGGTGAAGTGGAGGTAAAATTTCAAATGATTGGCCGGCAGCATTTCGCCGCCGGGATAAACGGCGGACACGCGCGGTGCTGCGGCGCGGATGGCGAAGGTGTGCTCGAGGGAGGTGCGTTGGCCATCGGAATCGGTGTACACCGCTTCGTAAACTTGACCGGCGAGAAAAGGGAAGCGCGGAGTGAACTGAATTCGTCCTGAAACAGTTTGGGTATCTCCCAACAGAGGCTCGCCGCCCTTGGGTCGCACGGTGAGGTTGCCGCTGCCGATCGCTACCACTGCGTCTGCCTCGAAGCGCAAAGTGGGCTTTGGCAGGGCACAGCCGGTTGCCCAAAGGGCGAATAGCATTAAAAACAGCGCGGACCGGTGCATTCCCTAGTCAAGGGATCGAGCAAGGTGGCGGCAAGATTATTCCGGAGTTATCCACGGTAACGTTCTGTGCAAAGGGGCGTCTCCAAAGTGAAATCACGTCATCGAAGACAGGGCATATTTTTCCCTTGTTTTTGTCGATTTCGGCGCGATGTGTGAGAATAAGTAGCACCGTTTTAGGCTTGCCGACACCACCAAATGTGGTAGTTTTCCACCGGGCCACAATATCTTGTGGCAGCCAATTTGATTGGCAAAAGGGGGTAAATGGGCGCTTGGAAACGGGCGGGGTGTAAGGATGGCATATACTTCATTCAGGGATTTTTGTGTCGCCGCGCAATTAGCGGAGCCGGATCAGTTCGACCAATGGCAGTCGGACTGGCGTGCGGAGCGTGCCGGTGACGCAGAGGCGGGCACCTTGCCGGAATTTCTTTGCAAACGCAGCGGTAAGACCGAGGCTGATTTTCTATCGCGAGTGGCTGAGGCTTACGATTGGCAGCGCGTTGAATTGAATGACGTAAAGCCCTCCGCCGAGGCGCGCCGCCGTATCTCTTCCAAGATCGCTTCGCAATTTCGCGTGGTGCCGATCAGCGTGGAGGAGGGCGTGTTGTTGGTAGCGGTGTCCGACCCGTTCAATTCTGATTTATTAAACGCGGTTCGTTTTGCCGCAATGGGGCCGGTGCGATTTGTGTTGTCCTCTTCCGAGGAAATCGAAAAGAGCTACGAAAAATATTACGGCGTGGGCGCGGAAACGATTGATGAGCTGGCGCAGGACGAGGCGGAGGATGAGGATGATTTGGAATTGATGTTTGGCGATGAGAAGGAAATCGCCGAGGGCGATCAGGAAGCGAGCATCATTAAATTTGTCAACCAAGTCATTTGGCAGGCGTATAAGAGCCGGGCGACGGATATCCACTTTGAGCCGCACGAGGATGAGCTGCAAATCCGCCATCGCATTGATGGCATCCTGCATCAGATGCCGTTGCCGCCGCAGTTGAAGCTGCTGCAGGCCGCGCTGATCTCGCGGATCAAGGTGATGAGCGGCATGAACATTGCCGAGAAACGCATGCCGCAGGACGGCCGCATCAACGTGCGCGTTAAGGGCGAGGAGATTGATATTCGCGTTTCCACCGTGCCCACGGTGTATGGCGAGAGCGTGTCGCTCCGGCTGCTCACGCGCGGCAGCGTGCTCAAGGGCATGGACAGCCTCGGGATGACCGGCCACATCGAGCAGGATATCCGGGGAATCATCACCAAGCCGCACGGCATCATGCTGGTCACCGGACCCACCGGCTCGGGTAAGTCCACTTCGCTCTATTCCTTTCTCAACACCATCAACTCCATCGATAAGCGCATCATGACGGTGGAAGATCCGGTGGAGTATGAAATGAAGGGCATCAATCAGGTGTCGGTGAAAAACGACATTGGCCGGACCTTCGCCCACGTGTTGCGGCATTTTTTACGGCAGGATCCGGATGTGATTATGGTCGGTGAGATTCGTGATGGCGAGACGGCGGAGATCGCTATTCAAGCCGCCAATACCGGCCACCTCGTGTTTAGTACGCTGCACACCAACGATGCGCCCAGCGCCTATACGCGGCTCATTGATATGGGCACGGAACCCTTTCTGGTGGCCGACGCTATCGAGGCGGTCATGGCCCAGCGGTTGGTGCGGACATTGTGCCCGGAATGCCGGGTTGAGCAGCAGGTGGCTAAGGAATATTTGTTGAAGGTGGATTTCCCGCCGACTCAGATTTCTCAGGCGCAGTTTTGGCATGGCACCGGATGCGATGCGTGTAGCGATCGGGGGTATCAGGGGCGCACGGGCATCTACGAATTGTTGGTGGCGAGCGAGGCGATTCAGCAACTGGTCATTGATCGCGCGGCGGCTTCACTGATTGCTGCTCAG
Organism: Verrucomicrobiia bacterium; assembly: GCA_963583525.1. Classification (GTDB taxonomy): domain Bacteria; phylum Verrucomicrobiota; class Verrucomicrobiia; order Limisphaerales; family UBA1100; genus JACNJL01. Next base: position 2,541 of record CAUZWB010000160.1, read on the forward strand.
GCGCGAGCGGAAGGGATGGTCACCCTTCGCGAATACGGCTGGGGTCAAACTTTGGCGGGCAAGACGTCGATCGAAGAAGTATTGCGCGTCACGCAGTCGCCCGATTCGGGCGACGAACCACAGGAGAATTTTTAGTGGCCGATTCCAACGACACACCGAAGCCAAAGCCCAAAGCCAAAGCGCAACCCGCTGAAGCGTTGCCTGCTGCGTGCAATGTGGTGGATTGTTCCTCGGGGCGACAGCAGTTCTGGCGGTTTTCCAACAGCAAAAACCAGATGAAGCTGGTGGACGTGCGCGAATCCGAATCGGCCGAGCAAATTCCAATCAAGCATCTTGATCGCGATGCCAGCCAAATGTGGAGGCCGCATTGTCAGAACGACGCGTGGTTGCCGGCGGACAAAGTATTTTTCCGCGTCTTGCATTTACCCCGGTGCGATGCGCGCGAATTACCGGGTATGGTGGAGCTGCAATTGGAAAAAATTTCGCCACTGCCATTGGGACGTGCGGTGTGGTCCTTCGAAGTGGTTCCGATGCATCGTGCGGATCGCGAGCAGCAAACGGTGGTGGTGATGCTAGCCGAGCGTTCCGTGGTGGAGGAATGCGTGGACGAGCTGGAAAAGGCCGGTTATTTTCCCGACCGACTAGAAGTGGCGGTCATGCATCAGGTGTTGGCAACGCCGCAGGGCGGTGACCGGCCTGATGGCGCTTGGATTTACCCGCGCTTCATTGAGGAACGCGTGGTGTGCACGGTGGCTTGGTGGGATGAAGGCGTGTTGGAAAACATCACCCAAATCATCCTGTCCTCCGCCGAACATCTTAACGAATTGACGGAGCAACTTACCGCCACCACTTGGGCCGGCGAGATGGAAGGGTGGCTCACCGGCAGCACCCACTGGCATTTGGTAATTGCAGCGGAGCACGGAGAACAATGGTTGCCCATCCTTAACGAATGGGCAGGGAAGGGGGTTCAGGTAGAGGCACCGCCTGATGCCAGCGCATTGGCCGCCGCCTGCGCATCGCGCGCCGCTCGCCCACTGCACCAGGGGAATCTCATGCCTCCCAAACGCCGAGCGGGCTATCACCGGCAGGATGTGGATCGCGTGCTCAGCAGCATTCTTACATGGATGCTGTTATTATATGTGATGCTGGTGGCGGGATATTTTGTGTTGAATGAGCAAACCGAAGCGCGAGAGGAGGCGAAGTATCAGCAATTGAAAAAAATGAAGGCAATGGAGCAGGAAGTTGAGATCCTTGTGGCCAAGCGCGATTTATTGGTGCTGCAGCGAAACAGCAGAATGACTGCCCTGCAAGTGCTTAAGGGAGTGGCCGAACAAATGCCCGAACAACTGACACTGGGATTTATCAACTCGGTGGAAGTGCGTGGCGAGGGGAATAATATTACCCTCACCGGTCAGGTGGAATCCGGGCAAGGCAGGCGGGTGGATATCTATCGAAATAATCTCGCACGCATTATGGTGACCGATCCGGTTTCAAAAGAGCCCCGCAAATTGTTTCACGAGGTTAGCACCACTTATTCGCGTGAAGGGGCCGCCGGCGCGGATGGGCCGGGAAGCTGGGCGATTATTTGCATGATCCGGCCAAACGCACAATCGAAATGATCGCAATTTTGAACATGCTGAAAGTGAAGGTGGAAGAACGCCGCGCGGTGATTATTTTTCTGATGTGCGCGCTGGTGGTGGGCAATCTGGTGTGGTTTTTGATGGGGCCGGGACTGTTGGAACTTCGTGCTCAACTGGTTGAACATCAATCAGAGCTGCAGCGGGAAAAAATCGTTCAAGCGAATCATAAGGATTACACACAAAAAGTGGACGAGCTGAACCCCAAAGCCAGTGTGGCCAGTGGCAGTGAACAAGCCGCCAAAGTGCTTGAAACACTGCGCCGGGAAGCAGAGGGAAACGGAATCACGCTCACCCGAAATGACCTCGCACGTTCAGGCACCCGCAAGGACAACCCATTCGAGGAGCACAAGCGCAGTGTTACGTTTGAAACCAACCTGATCAATTTTGTGAAATTCCTAGAGGATGTGGCCGGCAAAGAAGATTCCATGATTCGGCCGAGTGATTTCAAAATCAGTCCGACCGCGGATCGACAACGCATACAGGTGCAAATGTCATTCGTCGCCAGTTATCCAAAGCCCAATTTTGGTGAAAAAAAATCCAAGAAAAAAAAGAAACGTTAATCCGATTTAATCCGTTTATTTTACGATCTAACTCAACCTAGCGAAAGAAAAACCAAGAGTATGAAAAAAACCATAATCACCCTCGCACTGCTGGCGGCCCTCGGCCCGGCCCGCGCCCAACAAGCACCGTCGGCGCCACAGCCTCCGGCGGCAGAACCCATTGTGCTGCACAAGGGGCACGTCATGCAGGACATTGCCCTCGAGGCGTTGCTGGAGGAATACAGCGAAATGACCGGCAAAACCGTGATCACGGGCATGAGTGTGCCGAAGGTGACGTTTTCCTTCCGCACCAAAAATGACTTTACCGCGCGAGAGGCCAAGACGTTTTACGAAACACTGATGTCCACCCGTGGGATCGCCATTGTGCCGGTAAACGCCAAGGTGGTTCAGGCCATCGCGTCCTCCGATGTGGTGAAAACTCCGCCGCCCATTACCGTGATGCGCAAGGAGGAATTACCCGAGGGCGAAGTGTACATCAACTATGTGCATCGGCTCAAACATGTGAAAGCTTCGGACACAGTGGATTTGCTTACCGCGTTTGCTAAATCTCCCCAGGCGGTGCAGGCCATTGAGAGCACCAAAACACTTGTGCTTCGCGATTTCTCCAACAACGTGCGCCGGATGTTGGATATGTTGGAATTCATTGATGTGGAGGAAAAAAATGATCAGGAAATCGCTGTGGTAAAAATCAAATACGCCCTCTCGGCGGATATTGCCGCGGTGATCGGTTCGTACACCGCAAACCCCACAGGGTCAGCCGCTGCCAACACGCGCCCGGGCAGCAACACTCGCACCGGTGGCAATACCAGCCGGACCGGTGGCAGCACCGGCGGCAGCACCGGCGGCAGCAATACATCCGGTAGTTCACAGCGGGGAGGATTGCAGCAACGCCTTTCGCAGGTGGTGCAGGGTGCGGCCTTCAGCGGCACGGGTGCGGCCATCCTCGGCGAAACATCCATCATCTCATGGGAACGCGGCAACGAAGTCATCATCGTGGGCACTCCCGTGAAAGTGGAGCAGGCCAAAAACCTCATCTCCAAGCTGGACCGAGTCCAACCCCAGGTGCTCATCGAGGCAATTATTATGGATGTGGCCCTCGG
>CAUZWB010000161.1:0-5840 GCA_963583525.1 Verrucomicrobiia bacterium
CGGGTTCGGCTTCGGCTTCGGCTTCGGCTTCGGCTTCGGCTTCGGCTTCGGCTTCGGCTTCGGCTTCGGCTTCGGGTTCGGCTGCCTTTTCTTCAGGCTCAGCAGCGGCCTCCTCTTTGGGGGCTTCTGCTTTTGCCTTCTCTTCAGGGGCTTCCTCGGCGGGCGAGAGCTCGGCGGCGTCGAAGGCGTGTTCGAGAGCCACAAGATCTTCGCCGGGTTTGAGTTGGTCCAGCTGTTCGGCTTCGCGCTTGATTTGTTCTTCGTCGTACTCGGCGGCTTTGATGGAGAGGCCGATGCGGCGGTCGCTTTTGTCGATTTTAATGACGCGGGCGGTGACTTCCTGGCCGACATCGAGGGCGTTTTTGATTTTTTCCACGCGCTCTTCGCTGATTTGTGAAATGTGCACGAGCCCGTCCATTTCATTTTCCAGCCCCACGAAGGCGCCAAAGCTGGCGAGCTTGGAGACTTTGCCGGTGACGAGATCGCCCACTTTGTAAACTGAATCGATCTGATCCCACGGATCGTCGCCGAGCTGTTTGATGCCGATGGAGATGCGTTGGTTTTCGCGGTCCACTTCGAGCACGCGGGCTTCGATGTCGTCGCCCTTCTTGAGCAGCTCGGAGGGGTGGTTGATCTTGCGGGTCCACGAGAGGTCGCTCACGTGGATCATTCCGTCGAGGCCTTCTTCGAGTTCCACGAATGCGCCGTAGCTGGTGAGGTTGCGCACCTTGCCCTTCACGGTGGTGCCGGGGGCGTACTTGTCGCCGGCGGCATCCCACGGATTGTCGTCGAGCTGGCGAACGCCGAGGCTGATTTTCTGCTCGTCTTTGTTGACGCCCAGCACCATTGCCTCGATCTCCTGGCCCTTCTCCAATACCTCGGAAGGTTTGGTGTGTTTTTTGGTCCACGAAAGTTCAGTGACGTGCACGAGGCCTTCCACGCCCGGCTCGAGCTCCACAAACGCGCCGTAGGAAACGAGGTTAACCACTTTGCCTTTGATGGTGGTATTGACGGGGTATTTGCTCTCGATGAGTTCCCAAGGGTTTTGGGATTTCTGCTTGAGGCCAAGTGAGACGCGCTCTTTGTCTTTGTTGATGTCCAGCACCACCACGTCCAGCTCTTCGCCGACGGTTACCATTTCGCTCGGGTGATTGATGCGGCCCCAGCTCATGTCGGTGATGTGCAGCAAGCCGTCGAGACCGTCGAGTTCGATGAACGCGCCGAAGTCGGTGATGTTTTTCACCACGCCCTTGCGGACGTCGCCGGGGGTCATGTGGCTGAGCATCTCCGCGCGTTTGGCGGAGCGTTCCTCTTCGATCAACTCACGGCGGCTGAGCACGATGTTCTGCCGCTCCATGTTGAGCTTCACGATTTTGAATTCATACTTTTGGCCGACCAACGCCTTGAGATCTTTGGGCGGCACGATGTCCACCTGCGAACTGGGCAGGAACGCCTCCACTCCGATATTGACGATGAGGCCACCCTTCACAATTTCCTTGATGCGGCCGGTGATGACGCCGCCTTCCTCGCAAATGGAATTGATTTTGTCCCAGTTCTTTTTGAACTCCGCGCGTTCGTGGCTGAGTTCCACCATGCCGTCGCGGTTTTCGAGCACCTCGATGAGCACCTCAATCTTGTCGCCCACCGCCGGCTGGTTGTCCTCGTCAAATTCATTCAACGACACCGATCCCTCGCTCTTAAAATTGATATTTACGAGCACTTCCTTGGATCGAATCTCGATGACTTCACCCTCAATAATTTCGCCCTCAACAAAGCTTATTGTGCTTTGCTTCATGGCTTCTTCCATCGTCAGCATTGGTAGTTTCCTCTTTTGGATAACCCACCCCGAAGGGGTCGGCTTTAGAATACCTGCGATTTTCAGGGAAAAAACGCGCCCTGTTCCGCAGGAATTTGGTTAATAACGTGTTAACATTTCGTGGCCGCCCTTGCGACTTTTGCACTCACAAAAGTCAGGCGGACGGGGAAGATACGCCTCCCACAAGGCATTGCAAGCGAAAATGTGAAGAAAAATGCTATTGGTGAACTTCCTCTAAAACCTCGCGTTTAACCCACTAAATCCAGCAAAGTCCCCGCCATTTCGTCATCCATACGCTCCATCATCCGCGCCAACTGCGCCTCGTGCCGTGCCGTCAGCTGCTGCACCTGCGAATCCACCGCCGAGAGGCCCGCGGATCGCACGGAAAATTCCAGCCGCGCCAAAGCATTCCCGCGCAATTGCTGCGCCGAATGCGAAACCGAAGCTATCCCCGGGAATTCCATCATCCTTGATTCCGGCCCGCCGCGATCCTTCGCGACGGTGAACACTTACTGATACTATCGGCAGTATATGCCCAAACTTAACTCAAACTGTGCGCCCGAATTTTTTTTCCAATTCCGGATAGCTCATCTCAATCAAAGTCGGTCGACCGTGCGGGCAGGTGTAGGGCATCGTGCAGTGGCGCAAATCTTCGAGCAGCTTTTCCAATTCCGGCCCGGCGAGGGCGTCGTTGGCTTTAATGGCTTGGCGACAGACGGTCATGATCACCATCGCTTCGCCGAGGCGCATCGAGTTTACGCCTTGGCCGACGGACTTGAGTTCGTCGATCAATGAAAGAACAAAGTTTTTCGTGTCCTTCACTTTCACGAAGGGCGGCAGCGCATCGAGCAGAAAGGTGCGCTCGCCAAACGCGCTGATGCCCACGCCAAGGCGGCTGAGCGTTTCCACTTGTTCCGCCACAAACTGCGCATCGGTTGCCGACAATTCTACTGTCTCCGGCAGCAGCAATTTTTGCGAAGCCGTTTCCTCGCGCTGCATTTGTTCCAGCAATTGCTCGTACAACACCCGCTCGTGCGCCGCGTGCTGGTCCATGAGCACCAGCCCGCGGTCGGACTCGAGCACGACGTAAAGTTTGCCAACGACGCCGAGGATGCGCAGCGGAACTTTGAGTAGCGGCGGGCTGGAGTGAGTAGTGAGTGGGGAGTGGGGAGTAGTGGAGGGCGGTTGAGGGACGAGGGGAGCGGCGTTTTCTTTGTGGATGGGGGAGGGTGGGGTGGCGAAGCCCATGTCCAGTGGCTTTTGTTCCACTAACGGTTCCGCCGACACATCCGTGGCCTCCAACCCGAAATCTCCCGAAACGGCAGATTCTATCTCCTGACTTCTGACTCCTAACTCCTGCGAGTGAAAACTCGCAAGCCCTTCGCTCACCGCATCTGCCACAAACTTCCGAACCTCCCGCTCGCGGTGAAATTTTACTTCGCGCTTGGCGGGGTGAATGTTCACGTCGACCTCGCCCGGTTCGATTTCGAGGAACAAACAGCACACCGGATATTTCCCCTTCATCAACGCCGTGTGATAACCCTCGCGCAGCGCCATGCCGAGGCCCACGTTGTCGATGGGGCGTTGGTTCACGAAGACGTGTTGATGCTCGCGATTGCTGCGGCTCACTCCTGGCGCGCCGATGAAACCCCACACGCGGCACGCCTTCGTCGGGGCATCGTCCGCATCAAACGGTCGCCGTGCCAGCTCGCCTGCGCAGTCGATTTCAATCAACCGCAGCCCGTCGCCCCACAACGCGCGCAGCCGCCGTTCCAGTGCCGCCGCGCCTGTACCGCTCTCCGCCAACAGCCGCCAAACCTCGCGGTCATTGTGCCGCAGCGTGAAGGCCACCTCCGGATGCGCCAGCGCCATCAGCGTGAGCATGCGCTGCACGTGCGCGCGTTCGGTTTCTTCCGTGCGCAAAAATTTCCGCCGCGCTGGTAGATTGTAAAACAACGACCGCACCTCCACCGCCGTGCCCACCGCCGCGCCGGTTTCCTTTACCGCCATCATCTTGCCGCCGTTCACGACAATCTCCGTGCCGCCCTCCGCCTCCGCCAAGCGCGAGGTCAGCACAAACCGGCTCACACTCGCGATACTCGGCACCGCCTCCCCGCGAAAGCCCATCGTGGAAATCGATGCCAAATCCTCCGCCCGCGTAATCTTACTCGTCGCATGACGCTCGAGGCTCATCAACGCATCATCCCGGCTCATTCCGTGCCCGTCATCCGTCACCCGAATCAAACTGCGCCCGCCCGCCTTCACCTCCACCGTGATCTTCCGCGCCCCCGCATCCAGCGCATTCTCCACCAACTCCTTCACCACACTCGCCGGCCGCTCCACCACCTCGCCCGCCGCGATCTGATTCGCCACCTGTTCGGGAAGTAATTTAACACGGTTCACCCGCCCATCATCGTGAGCACCCGCCCAAGTGTCCACGCGGAATTGTGAACAGAGGGCATGGGCTAAGTTTCAATTTGAAAATTGACCGACCAGCCAAAGGCCGGTAAGGTTCCCTCTCCAACGGTGGTCGTAGCTCAGTTGGTAGAGTCCCAGATTGTGATTCTGGATGTCGCCGGTTCGAGTCCGGTCGGTCACCCCATTTTCTTTTCGATTGGCATTGACGGTTCGCGCTGTCTGCCACACTTTTCCCGAGTGAAATTTCTCCTTTCGGTGGTCTGTGTGGTTGCCGTGGCCGGTTGCGTGGTCATTCCCGGCAAGCGCGTTTCGTTTAACGACATCAAGACCGGCATGTCACGTGCCGAGGCCGAGGCCGTACTGGGCAAACCTCATCGAGTGTCCGCCAAGGGCAACGTTGAGCATCTTTACTACAACGAGTCGGCCCTCTATATAGGCATTTTAGGAGTGGGCAAAGATCCGAAGTCCAACCGCGATCTGGAGGTGAGGTTGGTGGATGGCAAGGTAGAATCTTTCGGGGAAGTGGGCGAGCACTTCGAGGAGCCGCTGGAAGGCCCAGATAAGGAGTAAAGGGTAATCAACTCAGAAATTGCCGACGGCCTCACCAAGCTCTAAGCGGCTTCGGGCGAAAGCGTCTTCGGCAGAATGGTTGGCTCCTTCAAACCTTTGGTTCCGCACTCCAAACACTTGGTTCCATCCGCCAAACCCTTGGTTTTTGGATGATTTGGCGAATTTTAGGTGGTTTTTGTCAAATAGTTCCTAAAACGCTGCCGACCGTGGAGTCCTTGGGAAAGGAATCACATCCCTCACATTGGCCATGCCGGTGGCGTAGATTAGGGTGCGTTCGAAGCCGAGGCCGAAGCCGGCGTGGGGGACGGTGCCGTACTTCCTTAAATCGCGGTACCACCAGTAATCGGCCTTGTCCAAATTCATTTCCTCGAGGCGCGCGTCGAGCACATCAAGGCGTTCCTCGCGTTGGGAGCCGCCGATGATTTCGCCGATGCCCGGCGCCAGCACGTCCATCGCGGCCACCGTTTTGCCGTCGTCATTCATCCGCATGTAAAATGCCTTGATGTCTTTCGGGTAATTCATGAGCACCACCGGCCGGCCGATGTGTTCCTCGGTGAGCCAGCGCTCGTGTTCGCTCTGGAGGTCCATGCCCCATTTCACGGGGAACTCAAATTTGTGCCCATCGGCCACAACCTTCTCAAGACGCGCGATGGCGTCGGTGTAATCCATGCGCTCGAAGCTGGCATTGACAAAACTTTCCAGTCGCTCGATGCAGGTTTTGTCGATGCGTTTTTGGAAGAACTCCATGTCGTCCGCGCGCTCATTGAGCAGCGTGCGGAAAATGGATTTCAGAAAATCCTCGGCGAGATCCGCATCGGCCGCGAGATCGGCAAAGGCAATTTCCGGCTCAATCATCCAAAACTCCGCCAGATGCCGCGAGGTGTTGGAGTTCTCCGCGCGGAAGGTCGGCCCGAAGGTGTAAACTTTACTCAAAGCGAGGCAGTAGCTTTCCACATTCAACTGGCCCGACACCGTAAGATTCGTTTCCTTGCCAAAAAAATCCTGCGAGTAATCGATGCCGCCCGATTCCGTGCGC
>CAUZWB010000162.1:0-5837 GCA_963583525.1 Verrucomicrobiia bacterium
GCCCTTGTTGTCCGCCTTCACCACCACCACATTTTTATGAACCATCGGCGAGGTGCCAAAGCCCTGATGCAGCGTGTATTGGCAAATGGATTTTTGCCAAAGCGGCTCGCCCTTGAGATTCATCACTGAAAACATGAGCTGCCGGTTGTTCAAAAAACTCACGTACAACCGTTCACCATCGCACACCACCGACGACGACGCATGCGAGGCGTTCTTGTTGCCGCCACGGACAAACCGCCCGCGATGCACCGGCGTTTCCCACAACACGCGGCCCGTCCGTTTGTCGAGGCACAGCACTAGCTGCACCTGTTTTTCCTCATCCGCTGTGGCGAGATAAATCCGGTCACCCACAATCGTCGGCGTGCCGTGGCCGCGCCCGGGAATCGCCGTTTTCCAAACCACATTTTCAGACCCGTTCCATTTCAAAGGCAACCCTTCCACCGCCTTCGCGTGCCCATCGCCATCCAGCCCCCGCCATCCCGGCCAGTCGGTGGGTTGAAATTTCGCCGGGGCGGCCGAGGCGACACCCGTGGCCAACAAGAAAATAAGTGCAGTGAGTTTTTTCATTTCATTTAGTTGAAGCTGCAAAAGAGTCGCCCAGCTGCCATCCGAGGTCGAGCGGAATGGTTACTAATGGGTAACTAATTACTGTCAAATAGTTCACTCCGAAAATTTATACGAATACAGATCCGCATCTTTCAGCACGAAACGGAGACGCACAGGTTTGCCGGCGAGCGCCGAGACATCACCGCCTTTGTTCCACTGCACTTGGCGGGTGATGGTGTCGCCGAAATGGTCGGGGCTTTCGGCGAGCGCGAATCCGGGGATGGGTTTGCCTTGGGCGTCCTGGATTTCCACACGGATGCTGCCGGCGGCGGAGGTGGCAAAGTTGAGGTTTAGTTTTCCGCCCTTGAAGCGGATGGGCTTGGTGGTCAGCTCGCCGCCTTTCATGGGGGCGTGCGCGGAAACAAAGCCGTCGAGCCGCAACGTGTAGCGGCGGATGGCGTTGCCTTTGCCGTGCCACGAGCCTTCGCTGGCGTACAACGATAATTCGTTGGGCGCACCGGGTAGCGCGGATTTGGTCTCCACCGCGTGCCACGCGATGAATTGGTGACCGTAGATCCACGTGTCCGGACGCTGCGGGCCGGGGCGTAGAAAAGCCTCGTTCCAGCGCTCAAAATGCACGCCGTTGCGGCTGGCCATCAGCAGGCTTTCGGTGAGCGCGGTGCCGTAGCGCAGATGCGCGGCCGCGCGTTCCTCGCGGAGCTTAGGCTGCGGCAGCGCGCGCATGGAGAGCGACCAGCCGCGTTCGATATAGCGCGTGGGCAGGCCGATGAGAATGTGCGGCGCGCGAATGTACGGCCCAACTTGGTTGGTGTAAAGATGCTCAACGGGCGAGTCCTCGTAAGTGAGGTCGGAGTAGTTTTCCCATTTCAAAAAATCGCGTGAGGTCGCCGTGCGAATGGCGCGGAAGCCGGCGGGTTTCCAAACCTTGCCAGTGGTGATGCCCTTGGTGAAGGTGCGGAAGTACGCGCGGTACACGCCGGCGGTGGCATCCCAAAAGGCGAGGTTCTGCGAATCAAACGCGCCCTTCGTCACCACCGGTTTTTTGTGCAGCAACGACCAATGAATGCCGTCGGCCGACTTGAAGGCAAACAGACCGCCCTGCGAAGGCAGTCCGCCCAGTGCTTTGTAGCGCGCGTCCGCCGGACAACCTGGCCGCGTGTCGCGGAACGGCGCGAAGTTGTGCGTGCCCACGCCCGTCCAAATGATGTTGTTGTCTTTCGAGCCGTTGTACTCGTGCAGGCCCAACTTCGGCTTGGTGAAGGTGATGCCGTCGCGGCTTTCCGCGTAGCAATAAACCTCGCGCCCTAGCTTCAACTTCCCTTTCTCCACGCCTAGTTTCGATCCGCGGTAATACAATCGCAACCGGTCGCCATCGCGGATGACACTGTGATAACCGCTCCCCGCTCCCTCCCACGGCGCGTCGTGCTTCAGCGCAATCTCCCGCGCCACCGGATGATGCAACCGGCGCTCAGCTTTGCCTTCCAGTCGTTCGATGAGATGCCCGTCAACAAACAGTTCCCGCCGTGAACCGATGTCGATGGGCTCCGCGGCAGAAATTTCTGCGGCGATTATTAGGGCTATAATAAAAATCGGGATTGAATGATGGGTTTGATTATTATTTTTCATGTGGTTTGAGATCGAGTTTACCGGCGTTATTTTTTCTTGATCGGTGATGTTTTGCCGACCACAAACTCCAGCGCTTTTTTTGTGTCTGCGTAATTTGTGCTGTGGCCTCCTTTGGGGCGATGGATGCCGAGTACATTCGGGTTATGCTCTTTGACTTTGGCCAGTAATTTTAATGTGCTGTCGGGAGGCACAGTGGTGTCGCGACCGCCGGTGGTTGCGGCGAGTGGCATGATGAATTTTTTGTGAAAAAACAGGGCGCTGCGTCGGCGATATTGATCCGGAACTTCCTTGCGAGTGCCGCCGAAGGACTTGGTAATTGCGTCTCCAAAGTGCGGGTAATGAACTAGATCCGCCGTGCCGTTGAGGGCAACCACGCCGTCCACGAGCGTTGGGTGCAATGCCGCAAAGGTCAACGCTCCGGTGCCGCCCATGGAACCGCCGACCACGATTATTTTTTCCAATTTGCACTGCTTCTTCAATGCATTGATGAGTTGAACCATGTCCGCTTCGGCCTTTGGCCCCATCCACGAAGTTTTTGCGCGATAATCGGGAGACACCAGTAACAAACCGTACGCTTTTGCAACATCGCGTACGGCTCGACATTCGGCGCGCGGTTGGCGCACAAATTGCCAGCGATCCGATCCATGTCCGTGCAGAGCGATTAACATCGTACGCGGCCGGTTCGGATCCATTTCTTTTGGATGAACGATGACATATTTTTGAACCGACCCATCACCCGACGCAATAAATGAAACTTCCTCGGCAGCGAATACGGAAAGGGCTTGGAGGGCAAAAGTAATTAGCAGGACTCGGTTACGATTCATCGTTATTTTTTATTGAATCCAATTTTTCTAAAACAATGCTTTAATGGGAATGCCACTGCTGACCGGGGTCGGCGTGATGAAGCCTTCCTGTCCGAGCCTCGTGTCCGGATTAATGTTCATCGCCTCAAAGAGCGTTGCTGAAAAATCCTCGATTGAAACCGGGCCGGACTTAACAAAGGCCGCGTGCTTGTCCGATTCGCCATAAACACTGCCGCCTCGGATACCCGCGCCAGCGAGCATTGCGGAATAGCATTGCGGCCAGTGATCGCGGCCGATGCGTTTGGCCCCTTTACTGATTTTTGGGGTTCGACCGAACTCGCCCACCAGCACGACCAAAGTGGAATCGAGCAATCCGCGATCTTGCAGATCCTCAAGCAATGTCGCCACCGCCTGATCCGTTCGCGGCAAAGCAAAGGGCAATCCGTTCCACCCATTTTCAAAAATACCCACATTTGCGTTTCCGTGCATATCCCAAGTTTCAACACTCACAAATTTTTCCTTCGGCGCTAACCCAGTCCACGCAACGACATTGACCAACCTAACGCCGGCCTCGATCAGGCGTCTGGCGAGCAACAGGTTTTGCCCCAGTGGATTTCTGCCATACCGGTCTCTAACACGACTGGCTTCTTGTTCGATCGAAAATGCTTTCCGTGCCGATCCGCCAAACAACAGGTCGTACGACTTCCGTTGATGGATTTCAAATGATTCGAATTCTGATGTTTTGCCAACCGGCGAAAGCTGCTGTGTATTTTGCAATAGGTTTCGGCGCTCTTGCAACTGCTGAACAGACACGCCATCCGGTGCATCAAAAGCGCGCATGCGAAATTTATCTGAAGCGGGATTATCATCATGATTTTTGCCAACCAGCATCGGCGCATAGGCCATGCCTAAATGGCCGCCGGTCAGGTACGTGTGATCCGGCGGCGCCGCACCGCCACCGAATTTCTGAAGCCATACCTGGCCGGGCATGCTCTCGCTCGAGGGGTGCAGTTTCGTGACCATCGCGCCAAAGGAGGGGTCGGTCGCTTTCGGTTGCCGGTGCCCCGCCAACAACATTGAATTAGCTTTCTTGTGCTCCGACGTCTTGTGAGTCATCGAACGAATGACCGCATATTGCTCCGATAGCTTGGCAAGGCGCGGCATCAGTTCACAAATTTGAAATCCCGGTGTCGCTGTTTTGATCGGTTTGTATGGGCCTCGGATTTCCTGTGGCGCATCCGGTTTCATATCCCAAGAATCGAGCTGGCTCAGCCCGCCGTATTGGTGAATGAAGATGCAGGATTTAGCCGAGCCCCCCGCGTTCAAAATTTGATCTGCCTGTAGAAAATCAGGCAATGCCAATCCCATCGCGCCGATCCCGCCAATCTGCATCAACTGCCGCCTCGAAAGCATTTGCTGGTAAAGTGAATTGGGGGAGTCGTTAACCATGTTAGCAACGCTGATGTCAGTGCAAAATCTATCCCGCCGGCCGGTCTTTGTCAAATACGGGGTGTCTTGGTTTTGCGTGAATGTCCCAATCGATAGATTTGACTATGGTACTCGTGTGAGTTTATTTTTTGACTTATCCTTTAAGGGACAAGTTTTTTCATCAAAAGCCCGCACACGATTTGTTGGCCGCGGTTGTTTGGGTGCATGCCGTCGAGCAGGAGATCGTCCATTGATTGATCAACGCGTTGGTCGTACGCTTGGAAGGCCGCGTACACATCTGCCACCGGCACCTTTTGGCTTTCGCCGATGCGGCGCACGGCGGCCGCGTAATTGTTCAGGAGCACGTTGAACCCATCTGCGTCGGCCGCCTTGTACGGCGGTTTGCCGTAGAGCTGGCGCAGGCGCGGCGTCCAGCGCATGGGGTTGGGGGTCATCAAAATCACTTTCGTGTCGCGTGCCTTCAGGGTCTTCACGAAGTGCATCAGGTTTGCCTCGTAACGCGCGAGGCTCACGCGCGGTTTTGTCGCCGGCGGTTTGCGCCACACATCCACTGCCGCGTCGTTGATGCCGAATTGGATAATTACCACGTCCGGCTCGCGCGCAAGCACGTCCTTTTGAAACCGTCGCCGTGCCATGTCCGTGTTGTGCCCGCCCACGCCGGCGTTGATCACGCGTACTGCCCGCCCATTTTTTTTCAACTCTCCGGCAAGGCAGCTGGCATACACCGTTAATTTTCCCCGCGGCGCGGTCGTGGAATCGCCAAACGCAATAATCGTGTCCGCAGCGTGAAGATGGCTCGCCCACAAGCCGACCCAAAAAATATAAATCACAATCGCTTGCATCAGGGTACGGGAACGATGCCCGCGCGGGTTGGGCAAAGATGTTTGCATCTGCCCAGTTTGAACCAAGTGCAGAACCGGTCAAGCCCCCGTTTGCAAATGGAGGCACACCGTTGATCGCAGGGAACGCAATTTTTAGAACGGAGAGAATCAATTAGGAATGCGGCGAATCCAAGCTGGTGGTTTCCAATTTTTTATGAAGACTTCGCCGGACGACCATCAAAAACTTATGAAAAAAATCTTATCGTTACGCGCCATTCGCATCCTCACACTGCTGGCGTGTGTTGCCGGCCCCGATCACGCATCCTCCCAAGCCACGAAGAAAATTGTGATTGCACACCGCGGGGCCAGTGGGTATGTGCCCGAACACACACTGGCCGCCAAGGCGATGGCTCACGCGATGGGGGCGGATTACATCGAACAGGATTTGGTGATGACCAAAGATAACCGAATTGTTGTTCTGCACGATCACCACTTGGACCGAGTGACTAATGTGCAGGAAATGTTTCCCAAACGTCACCGCAAAGACGGTCGTTTTTATGCCATTGATTTC
>CAUZWB010000163.1:0-5833 GCA_963583525.1 Verrucomicrobiia bacterium
CGGAAGTCACCGATGTGGCCAACGCCGTTTTCGAACAGGCTGATTCGATTATGCTCAGCGGTGAAACCTCCGTGGGCGAGTTCCCCAATCTATGCGTGGAAGCCATGGACCGCATTGCGCGCCGGATGGAACGCGAGCCCGCCGCGCATTTTCACGGACTGGCCACGCTTACCAACGACCGCCAAAAACTTGCCAAGGCCGCCGTACACATGGCCGATGATTTGGGCGCGCAAGCGATTGTGGTTTTCACTCGCGTGGGTCGCTTAGTGCCCGAGGTGGCGTGGATGCGCCCGCGCAGTGCATCAATTTTGGCATTGTGCCTCAACGCATCGGTGGCGTCCCCGCTCGCTCTCTATCGCGGTGTGCGACCGGTGGTATTGCAGTGGGATGAAGCTGAATCTAATGATGCGGTGAACCACGCGTTACAGGAATTGGTTGCCAGATCATTATTGGAAACCGGCGACATCGTTGTCGTGGTCAGCTCCAGCAGTGCGGTTGAAGAAATCGCTGACTCGGTGCAGATGTGCCGGGTGGGCTAATTTGCCAACTGCAACACCCGGACGGCTTCGTTGGCCAATTTCAGCACCGGTTCCGGATAAACCCCCAGTGTCAGCATGCCCAGCAGGCACACCACCAGTACTACCACCTGCGAATCGGCCAGTTTGATGGCACCGGTTTCAGGTGTTTTTTCAGTCCACCACTGGCCGCTGCCCCAGAAAATTTCCCGGATGATTCCGAAGTAATAATAAAGCGAGGCCACCACACCGAGCAATGCCACGGCCACTAACCACGGGAAGGTGGCAGCGGGTTCAATCACCGCGCGTAGCAAAAGGAATTTTCCCAAGAACCCCGCAAGCGGGGGAATGCCTGCCAGCGACGCCACCGCAAGCGTGAGGGCCACCGCCATTAGCGGCGAACGTTTGTGGAGGTTTGCGAGGATGCTCAGGTCTTCGTCCTCGTCATCGGGCGTGAGAATAGAAATCACCGTGAACGCCGCGATGATCGCGAACAAATATCCGGCGAGGTAAACCAATACCGCCGCCGCGCCGCGTTCGTTGAGCGCCACAATGCCGAGCAGCGCGTAGCCCGCGCTGGCAATGCTCGCATAACCGAGCAGCCGTTTGAGATTGCGCTGGCGCAGCGCGCAGAGGCTGCCGAATAAAATTGTGGCGGCGGCCATCACCGAAAGCAGCGCGATCGGTTCCAACAAACGCGGGCCGTCGGG
The DNA here is from genome assembly GCA_963583525.1 of Verrucomicrobiia bacterium. GTDB lineage: Bacteria > Verrucomicrobiota > Verrucomicrobiia > Limisphaerales > UBA1100 > JACNJL01. Next base: position 1,226 of record CAUZWB010000163.1, read on the forward strand.
CTGCACTTGGAACGCCGAGTATAACACCCGCAACAGCAATACAAAGCCGGCGGCCTTGGAGCCGATTGCGAGGAAGGCGGTTACCGGCGCGGGCGCGCCTTGATACACATCGGGCGCCCAAATCTGGAAAGGCACCGCCGCAATCTTGAACGCCAGCCCCGCCAGCAACAGCAGCGCGCCAAGCTGGAAGAGCAGCAGTTGCTTCATGTGCCCTGCGGCCAGGCCATCGGCGATGAGGTTAAACTGCAGCGTGTGGGCGCTGCCATAAATGAGCGCGATGCCAAAAACCATGATCGCCGAGGCCGCTGCGCCGAGGATGAGATATTTGATGCCCGCCTCCAGCGAGCGCAGCCGATGGCTTTGCAAACTGGTGAGCACGTAAAACGTAATCGTGATGAGTTCGATTGCGACGAATAACATCACAAAGCTGTTGGCCGAAGCGGCAAAGAGCATTCCGCACAGAGCGAAGCAGTTGAGCGCGTATACCTCCGCGCCGCCGGTGCGCAGGCGGTTGGCAAAACCCATCGTGAGGAGCGTCACCAAAATGCCCGCCAATAAAAACAGCGCTTTGAAAAAAACTGCGAGCCCATCGCGCACATAACCGCCGCTGGCATCTTTGAGGGATTCGACGGCCATCCCTTGTTTCACCAACAGCGCGAGCATTATGGTGAGCCCGATGGCGGTGCAAAACCCAAGCATCGAGCGGCGGGCCGGCGGCGTCCATAAACCCGCCAGCAGCACCAAGACGCCGAGCAGCGCCGCGCCAATTTCGATGTTAATGAGCGAGAGGTTCATTTTTTGTGATACAACTCCACAATGCTCTTGAGGCTTTCGTGGGCGGTTTCAATTTTGTTGGTCAGCAACTTGGGCGCGAAGCCGAAAAGCAACAGGGCACCCAGCAACAGAATGAACGGCAGTTTGTGCCAGCCGGGGATGTCTTGGGTGCGCGGAGCGTCGTCCGCACGCGGGCCGTGCAGCAACTGTCGCGCGGCGCGCAACATGTACACCGCGCCAATGACCAGCGCCGCCCACGCGGCGATGCCGGTGATGAGCGGCAGCGTTTTCCACGCGCCAAAGAACACTGTGATTTCTCCGGCAAAATTTGCAAAGCCCGGCAAGCCGCAACCGGCGAGCAGTGCCATCAATAACAGCGTGCCCCAGAACGGCATCACGGTGAGCAGTCCGCCGAGCTTGTCCATATCCAGCGTGCGGGCTTGTTGATGGAGATGCCCGCTGAGCGCGAAGGCCAGCGCGGCGAGCAGGCCGTGGGCCACCATCACCATCACCGCGCCGGTGAGGCCGATGAGCGTCATACTCGCGATGCCGAGAAACACAAAGCCCATATGCGCCACGGAAGAGTTGCCGATGAGGCCGTTGAGGTCGCGTTGGCGCATCGCAACGAGCCCGCAGTAAAGGAGGTTACCAAGGCACAGCCACGCAAGCACCGGCAGCCATTGCTGGGCGCCATCGGGCAGGATGGGCAGGGCGACGCGGATGAGCATGAACAAGCCGAATTTTTTGATGACGCCCGCATGCATCATTGCCGTGGCGGTGGGCGCGGCGCTGTAAGCGAGCGGTGCCCAAGTGTGGAAGGGCCACAAGCCGACGAGAATGCCGAGGCCAAACATCAACAGCGCAAACACGAGCCCTTGTTGGCCGGTGGTCATCGGATTCGTTTGGGCGGCATGGATGATTTCCGGCAGGTTGAAGGTTTCGTAATGGAGATAAATCATAATCAGCCCCACCAACGCGAGCAAGGCGCCGAGGCTGAGATAGAGCGTCATTTTGTATGCGGCGAACTCGCGGTTCTCGCCGCGGCCCCAGACGCCAATCATAATGAAGGTAGGGATGAGCGCGAGTTCGTGCAGGAAATACATCAGGAAAATATCGAGCGCCATGAACGCGCCGAGGATGCCACCGGTCATCAACAGCAGCAGAATCGAAAATTCCTTTTCGCGCGCCTTGATGCCGCTCGCGCAACAGGCGGCGGCAAATGCAACGATGGCGGCCATGAGCACCAGCAGCACGCTCACGCCATCCACGCCGATGTGGAAGCTGATGCCGAGGCTGGGAATCCACTCGGCGGTTTGCACAAAAGCGTAGCCGTGGTTGATAGAGGTGGGGTCGTTGGCGGGGGCAAATTTCGCGAACACAAACAGCGCCAGCACCAGCGATCCGAGCGTGGCGAGGATGGCGCCCCAGCGAAACACCGCGCGGTTTTCGCGCGGCACGGCCATCAACACCAGCGCCATCACCAGCGGCCAGGCAAATATGTATGTTAATGGAGACATTTTAGAATAGGAAAAAAGTGAGCATCACGAGCAGACCCAGTGCCAGCAGCAGGGCGTAGGTTTGGAGGTTGCCCGATTGCGCGAGGCGCAGCAGACAACCGGTGAGATCCACCGCGCCGCTAGTGCCGCGCACGCCAAGGCCGGCAATGATCCAGCGGTCAAACCAATCGGCATAACGCGCCAGGCGTTCCTGCGTCCATTGGTTGAGCCACGTATAAAGTTCATCGAAGTAAAATTTGTCGCGCATGCCGCGTGCGAGTGCACCAAGCATTCCGGGGAGCGGATCCTGTTTCACACCGCGATAGGCGACCCAGCCGAGTGCTAATCCCGCCAAGCTGGCAAGCGTGCCGGAAATCATTGCGGCGAGATGGGCGGTCTGGGTAATTTCATTAGGAATCACCGCGCCGGTAATTTTTGTGCCCAGCCAAATGTTTTGGTTAAAAAGAAAATCGTGCAGCCCAAAAAAATGCCAACCAAGGCCAATGCTGAGAATTGAGAGGAAGATTAATGGCCCGGTCATTTCGCCCGGTGCCTCGTGAGCTTCCCGGGCGGCTTCTCCGCGAGCTTCGCCGTGGAACGCGACGAGCACGCAGCGCATCATGTAAAACGCGGTGAGTAACGCCACTGCCACGCCGAGGTAAAAGAGCGGTTGATTGGCCACAAAGGCCTGCGTGAGGATGGCGTCTTTGCTGAAGAAACCGCTCATCAACGGGAAGCCCGCCAGCGCCAGTGCGCCAGTGACGAAGGCGCGGTAAGTGAGTGGCAGCTTTTTGCGCAGGCCGCCGAGTTTCCAAATATCCTGTTCGTGATGGCAGGAATAAATCACCGCGCCCGCGCCGAGGAAGAGCAACGCCTTGAACGCCGCGTGGGTGGTGAGATGGAACAGGCTCGCCGCCGGACCCGCGCAGCCCACGGCCATGACCATGTAGCCAAGCTGCGACAGTGTGGAATAGGCGAGGATGCGTTTGATGTCGTTTTGCTGAATCGCCATCAGCGCCGCGAGCAGCGCGGTGATGCCGCCGATCCAACTGATGATGACCAGCGCGTCGGGTGTGAACAGGAAGAACAGTTTGCAGAGCATGTACACGCCGGCGGCTACCATGGTGGCCGCGTGGATGAGGGCGCTCACCGGTGTGGGGCCCTCCATCGCGTCGGGCAGCCACACGTGCAGTGGGAATTGCGCGCTCTTGCCCACGGCGCCGCAAAAAATTAACAAGCCCGCAGACGTTCCCACCGCGCCCATTTCGGCCAACGCAGTGATGTCGAGCGTTCCGTGGAGCTGCCACACCAACAGGATGCCGAGCAGAAATCCAAAGTCGCCAATGCGGTTGGTGATGAACGCTTTTTTACCGGCATCGGCGGCGGCGGGTTTTTCAAACCAATGGCTGATAAGTAAATAACTGGAGACGCCGACGAGTTCCCAGAAAATAAACAGCAACAAAAGGTTGGAGGCCAGCACGATGCCGAGCATTGAAAACAGGAAGAGGCTGAGGCCGGCAAAGTAGCGCGAATAGCCCGCATCGGTTTTCATATAAGCCAGCGAAAAGATTTGTACTAACGTGCCAATGGTGGTGACGATGAGCAGCATCAACAGGCTGAGTGGATCGATGAGCAGGCCGAAATCCACGGTGAATCCGTCCAGTTGCAGCCATTGTTCGCCGCCGATTGCGGCCAACGGGTACACGAGCGCGGCCGGTGCACCGTGGAATTTGATGAACAAAATAAGGCTGCACACGAATGCGATGGCGGAGGCCCCCAGCGAAAGGCCGGCGCTCAACCCGCGCCAACGCCGCGCGCCCAGCCCAATGCCCACCGCCGCCAGCAGCGGCAGGAACAGGACGACCATCGCGAGGGTCAGTTTGAGTTCGTGGTCGGTCATCGGTTCAGAGTTTCATCGAGGTGAGATCGGCCACATCAGTGGTTTGGCGTTTGCGGTAGAGCGCCACGATGAGCGCGAGGCCCACGGCCACTTCGGCGGCGGCGACGGTGATAATGAAAAACACCATGATTTGTCCGTCCAACGGCGAGCCGTGGGGCGAGGGGGGTTGGTGATGGGAAAAGGCCACGAGCGCGAGGTTGGCGGCGTTGAGCATCAGCTCGAGGCTCATGTACATGACGATGAGATTGCGACGAATGACCACGCCCAACAGCCCAAGGCAAAACAGCGCGCCACTCACGACGAGATAATGTTCGAGGCCCACGCCGGTCATTCGGTTTCCTCCTTGGTGTCTTCGGGATGCTCGGTGTCCGGAGTTTTGCTGAGCAAAATACAACCCACCATCGCCACCAAAAGCAGCAGCGACACGATTTCAAAAGG
>CAUZWB010000164.1:0-5822 GCA_963583525.1 Verrucomicrobiia bacterium
ACCGCGCGAGGCCCAGCCGATTGCGCGGCCAGTTCTTTTTGAATGGATGCAGCGCCGTTGGCGTTTCGCTGGCCACCGCATTGCCGGGGGAAAGGTAACTGCCCCGCCGCATCACGTGCGTCTCGCGTGGCTTGGCCCGCTCCACCATCACCAGTGTGGTGGCCGGCCGGATGGCTTTGATTTGCTTGTCCAGCGCCAGCGCCTTTAGCCTGGGAAACTCGGTGAGAAAATGTTTCTCCAAATCCTCCCCCTCTTTTTTCGTGCGCTTGGTTTTTTGCAGGATGGCAGCGATGTTGTCGGGCAAACTCAAGGCGCCCGGATCGCCTTCAATGGCCGAGAGCCGCGGCCGGCCAATCGTGCGTCCGCCGCCGAAACTTTGCTGGATGGTAAATTCCAGCCGCGCATCCGCCGCCTGTTCCAGCGGCTTGGCCAGCTTGAAAACCGCCCACGCCGGCTTGCCAAATGCCGGGTTGATGCCCCAGCCGGTTTTTGGGTCATCATCAATGGCACCCTTCACGTGCCAATTTATTTGGCTGATGGAAGCCGTGACACTGGCGAGCTTCACTGGCTTGCCGTCCGCCTTCACGATGAATTCATTCACGATGAAATTTGGATTGGCCACCGGCGCCTTGTTCCGGCCCGGGCCGTTCTTGTTCATCGAGGGATGCGTCAGCGCCTCCAGCCGGATGGCGGTGATGCGTTTCAATCCCGCCTTCGTACGAATGGTGTACGTGCTCTTGTCAGGATTTTTTCCGCTAACGAGCACGCTGCCGTCCTTTTGCAGTTCATGTCTCGGTTCGCCGGTCGCTGAAAAATTTTCCACTGCCAACACCGACCACCGCGGTGTCACCTTAAGGAGCTTCAATGTCTTAACTTCCCAGGCTGCCTGTTCGGCCTTCGCTTGTTTCTGCAGCCCCTTGAGTTGTTTTCGTTCCGCTTCCAGCCGCATCCGTAAATCCTTCAGCTTGACCTCTTTCGCGGCGTCCATCGGAATATCCATCGTTGGCCCGTAAAAATCCCAAGTCACGCCCTTGCCCAGTTGCTTGACCTCCAGCGGTGTGTTGTTGAAAAATGCGAAGAACGAATAATAATCCTTTATCGCAAAGGGGTCATACTTGTGGTCGTGGCATTGGGCGCACTCCAGCGTGGTGCCGAGGAAAACGGTGCCGGTAGTGTTCACGCGGTCGACGACTTGGTTGAAACGGTTCTCCTCCGGGTGCACGCCCGCCTCCACGTTGCACGTCGGCGTGCGGTGAAAACCCGTGGCGATGCGCTGGGCGGGGGTGGCGTTGGGGAGGAGGTCGCCGGCAATTTGTTCGATGACAAATTGATTGAACGGCATCCCCGAATTAAATGCATCAATGACCCAATCGCGGTAGGCCCAACTGTCGCGGAGCTGATCGGCTTGGAAGCCATTGCTGTCGGCGTAGCGCGCGAGGTCCAGCCAAGGCCGTGCCCAGCGCTCACCGTAGCGGGGGCTCTTGAGTAATGTGTCCACCACGCGCTCGTATGCCGCCGGGCTGGAATCGTTCAAAAACGCCTCGAGTTCCGCGGGCGAAGGCGGGAGTCCAATGAGGTCCAGATGCACCCGCCGCAGCAACTGCCCCGGCTTGGCCTCGGGCGAGGGATGTAACTTGTTCCCGTGCATTTTGTTCAGCACAAAAAAATCAATCGCATTGCGCGGCCATTTCGAATCCGTCCGTGGCAGGGCGGGGCGTATTGGTTTTTGATATGCCCAATGGCGATCCACCAGATTGGCTTCGGCACCATTCATCGCCGTCGCCATCCACAAAAATCCCATAAGCATGCAGGTGCGCATAAGCTTAAACTTTATGACATGGGAGCGCGCGGGGCAATGCTGATCTTCGCATTTTCCCTTGAATAAGCGACCCTTCGCGGCAATCTTAAAGCTATGAAAGTTCCCTTGCTTCCCAAACTCCTTGTTCTCTTCCTTTTGGCTTCCCCGCTTGCGGCTAATGATTGGCCGGCCTATCGAGCTGATGGACATCGTTCCGCGGCCACCGCTGCGCAACTGTCACCCACGCTGTTTCCGCATTGGACGTTTCAGTCGCGACACACGCCGCGCACGGCTTGGCCTTTGCCGGGCGAGGAAGCGCCGCGGATGCATACAGACCGCGCGTATCACGCGGTGATCACCGGCACCACTTTGGTTTTTGGAAACAATGTGGATAATCACGTGCACGCGCTCGACACGCGTACGGGCAAAATGAAATGGAGCTTTGCCACCGAAGGTTCCGTGCGCTTCGCGCCGATGATTGATGGCGCTCGAATTTATTTTGGTTCAGACGACGGCCATGTCTACTGCATCGCCGCCGCGAACGGCGCGCTGATTTGGAAGCATCGGATGGGCCCGAGTGGCGAACGCATTATCGGCAGAGGCCGAATGGTTTCCGTGTGGCCGGTGCGCACCGGTGTGTTGGTGGAAAACGGAGTGCTGTATGCCGCCGCCGGCGTGTTTCCTTACGAGGGGCTTTACATCAAGGCCATCGACGCCAAGACCGGCAAACCGATTTGGGTGAATGACACCGCCGGCGATCAAGCGTGGGGGATGCAGTACGGCGGTATGTCGCCCCAAGGATATCTTGTGGCCTCGACGGACACGCTGTTCGTTCCCGCCGGCCGTAGCATGCCCGCGGCATTCAATAAACGCACCGGCAAGTTCAAGCGCTTCCTGAGTGGCGGCGGTAAAGTTGGGGGTTCATGGGCCGTGATGGACGGCAATAAATTGTACGCCGGCATTGGCAATCAAGGCACCGACACCAAAGTCGAATTTGATGCCGAAAGCGGTCGCAGTCGCGTCGACCAGTTTTCGCGTTACCCCTCCATTGATATGGTGCTCACCAAAGACATCGCGTACATCGCCACGCAAAAGGCTGTGTACGCCATCGACCGCGCCGCCAATCGCAAAGCCAATTCCGCCATGCCCGCGCTGGACAAGGAATTCGCCGCGCTCGCCAAAACTATCACTGCCATTCGCAAACGCCACAAAGCGGCAGCCGATAAGCCGGAGGAATTGAAAAAACTCACGGCTGACCTCGCCAAAGCCACCACGCGCCTCACCGACATCGCCAAAGAAAAGGCCGCGCTCAACACCGCGCGTGTGAAATGGGACACCCCCCGCGAAGGCCTCGGCCCGATGGCGCTCGCGGGCGGCACACTCTTCGCCGCCGGCAAGGGCTTCGTGATTTCGATCGAGGCCGCCACGGGCAAGCTCGTGATGGATCACGCCATCAAAGGTCACGCAATCAGTCTTGCGATTGCGGACGACCGCTTGTTCGTCAGCGCCGATAATGGGGCAATCCATTGCCTTTCTCCGCGCGCGCTGGCGGTTGGCGAGCGCACGATCATGGCATTATCCACTGCCGGAAATGTTTCTGCCAAAATAAAAGCCGCCGCTAAATCCGCATTGGATTTGGCAAAGGTGGATCGCGGTTGGTGCCTTGTGGCCGGTGCGCGCGATGGCAGCGTGGCGGAATATTTGGCCGGTCAAACAGCGCTCAATATTGTGGTGGTGGAGCATGACGTAAAACGCGTGAAGGCAATCCGCACGCGATTGATGAAAGCCGGCATCAACGGAAGCCGCGTGGTTGTGTGGGACGCACCGTACGGCGATTTGCCGGATTACTTTGCAAACCTCATTGTGTCCGAGCGCGCGATGTTGGGCGAAGAATTGGATTTGCCGGTCGATGAATTGGCCCGTGTGCTGCGGCCTTCGGGCGGGCAACTTGTGTTGGGCTCGGTAAAAAAATGGCCCGCGACCAGCATCGCCAAAATTAAGAATGGCCTCGTTGTAAATGCGCGTTCGAAGACATCGTTTCGTGTTTCCGATGGCCAGATTCATTTCACGCGCGGCAAGCTCAATGGCGCGGGCAGTTGGTCGGGGCTTTACGGAAACCCCGCCAACACTTCCTCCACGCCGGATACGTTGGTGAAAGGCCCGCTTGGCGTATTGTGGTACGGCGAGCCGGGCAGTGAAGATATGGTGGATCGCCACGCGCGCGCGGCCAGTCCGTTGGCCATCAATGGCCGACTCTTTATGCAGGGGGCGGAAGTAGTGATGGCGTACGATGCCTACAACGGCACATTTTTATGGAAGCGAAAAATCCCCGGTGCCGTGCGTGTGCGAGTGGATGTGGACGGCTCGAATATCACCGCCACGGATGATGCGATTTTTGTGGCCACGCACAATCGCGTGCTGCAGCTCGATGCGCAGACAGGCAAAACAATTCGTGAATTTCCCGTGCCGCGCAAGGAGGGCAGCAAGGCATTGCGTTGGGGATACATCGCGGTGCACGGCAATTTGCTAATCGGTAGTGGCGCCACACCGATGGCGAACGAGTATGGTTACCTTTGGAATTCAATCGTGAAAGACGGCAAATGGGTGGCGGAAAAGGATGCGCCCAAGCCGGCGTTGTCCACGTTGAAAAAGGTGAAAGCGATTCACGCGCAACCGGATGACCGCGCTTACGCCTATTTCAAGCGGGGGGGGTTGCACTGGCACGCCATCAATGCCTTTCCGGGGTGGTTGCCTGATTTCAAGCCCTCGGCGGTTTCGAGCAAACTCATGGGCAGCGAAAAAGTTTTTGCGTACGACATCACCACCGGCAAAATGCTGTGGGAACACGAAGGCAAATCGATCCCGAACATCTCACTCGTTATCGGCGATGGCCGTATTTATTTCCTGAAGGACGACCTTGATGCCCGCGAGCGTGCGCAGGCGAAGGCGGCCACGGAGGCAAGCATTGGCGGTGGCGTGTTTGTGCCCGAGCGCGAGCAAAAACTGGCCGAAAAAGATCGCGACTATCGCCGTGTGATGTGTCTAGACGCGAAGACTGGCCGCGCGCTTTGGAGTCGGCCGTACGACCTCACCGGCAGCGGCGGCACCAAGCTGGGCTTGGCGTATCAATCGGGCAAGTTGCTGGCGTTCGGCCATTACAGCAATCATGACGAAGGGCCATTCAGCAAAGGCCAATTGAATTGGCGGCGCATTACTGTGATTGATGGCGGCGGCGGCAGTTTGCTCTGGAGCAAGCCGCTCAATTATCGCCGGCGCCCGACGATTGTCGGCGACACCATTTACATCGAGCCGCGTCGGTGCGACTTGGAGACGGGCGAAATTCAAAAACGCAAACATCCCATCACCGGCGAATCGGTCGATTGGGAATTCCTCCGCCCCGGCCATAGCTGCGGCATTGTCACCGCCACTCCGAACAACATTTTTTTCCGTTCCTTCAGCGGCGCGATTGTAAACACCAAAGAGGACACCGGATTGCAACTCTTCGGCGGCATTCGGCCCGGCTGCTGGAACAGTATGATTCCCGCCAACGGCCTGCTCAGTATGCAGGAAGCCAGCGCGGGCTGTACCTGTAGTTACTCGCTGCGCACCACGGTGGTGCTGAAAAATAAACCGCAAAAAGGCCACGCCGAATGGGCGGTGTTTATTTCTCAAGAGGCGACCAAACCGGTGCACCACCTGGCCATCAACTTCGGCGCGCCCGGCGATATGCGCGATCGCGACGGCACGGTATGGTTCGGCTATCCGCGGCCGAGCACGGTCAATGGGCAGGGCTCGTTCGCCAACTACGGCATCAAGTTCAAGCTCGCCGAAACGGGCAACATCGAAGTCGTTCAACGCGATTGGCGCGGCGTGACCTTCGCGGGCACGGACAAACCGTGGCTCTTTACAAGTGGATGGAAAGGCGCAACGAAGTTTAGGGTGCCGTTAATTGAGCGAGGCGATCAGGCAAAATACACGGTGCGCCTTGGGTTTACTCCATTGGCTGGCGATGGCCCCGGGAGCC
>CAUZWB010000165.1:0-5821 GCA_963583525.1 Verrucomicrobiia bacterium
TATCATGAGCAACGAATCTAAACCTCAAGAAAGCCACATCGCGGAAGAATTTGTGGAAACCACCCGCAACCGCCTGGAGCGCTCCTACAAAAACAATGTCATCGTCACCATCGTGGTGCTGTCGCTTGTCACACTCTATTTTGTGTTACTCAATCGACTGTTCGTAGATGAAGCCCTTGATGTTGCCGGAACCTTCACGGGCCTGTACAAGGGCAAAGTTGAAAAATACACGGCACTCTCAAAGGATAGCCTCAAAATAGCCAACGTGCTGACCGATCCGGACAAAGCACCCGGCGTGGTACTTCGCGTTCTCACCGAACAGACTGATTCCACCATCGGAGCTGAAAACGTCACTTGGGAAAGCTGGGTAGCCGATCTGAAAGCAAACCTCAAAAAAATCCCTGAATGGGCCGAAGACGAGGACACCTTCAAATTGGGTGATAGCATCAAAAAACGTGTGGAAAACTGGACCCTTCAGGTGCTGCAAGATTCCACCACCGAACTCGGTGAAACCATCGACGCCTATCTTGAAAACAACAAAAGCGCCATCTCCAAATTCGCCGAGGATACGGACGATGATGACGCCTTCAGAATCCTCGCTGATGGTCTGGAATCTGAACTGGTGCGGTTTATGGATGAAACCGAAATCACCAATAAAGGCACACTCGCTGATCAATCGCGCAACGTGCTGATTAAACTGCAACACGCCAATGAAATCCTCAAGGAACTGGCTGAAAAAGAATCCAAGGATTTGGATCACGAGCAACGCCAACTGCGGCTCGCCATCGCCCTGATGATGGAAGGCACCCAGAACTTCGAACTCCCCGAGAAGGGCTCTGAGTAACATCCCCCTCTTTCACAGCCCCGCCCCTAAACGGGCGGGGCTTTTTTTTTGTGCCAAACCGCTCATCCTGTTAACCTCCCGCCGATGGCTGAAATCTCGGATACACTTGGCATCATCGCCGGCAACCGCACCCTGCCCCGCATACTCGCCCGCGAAGCCCGCGCCGCCGGCGTCCGGCGCCTTGTGGCCGCCGCCTTCACGGATGAGACGGAGCCGGAACTGGCCGAACTGGTGGATGTGATCGAATGGCTCCGCGTCGGGCAACTCAATAAACTAGTGGAGGTGTTCCAAAAAAACAACGTCACCCAATGCGTGATGGTCGGCCAAATTGCGCCCAAGAACCTTTTTGACCTTCGCCCCGATCTACGCGCCATCAAACTGCTTGCCAGTTTGCCCGAGAAAAACGCCCACTCCCTGTTCGGCGGCATTGCTGATGAACTCGCCAAGGACGGCATCACGCTCATCGAAGCCACCCCGTGGCTCAAACCCGCCATGCCTGCCGCCGGCTTTCAACTCGGCCCCGATGCCACCGACACAGTCCGCGCCGACATTGAATACGGCCTCCGCATCGCCCGCGAAACAAGCCGGCTCGAGATCGGCCAAACCGTCGTCGTCAAAAACGGAACCGTACTCGCCGTCGAAGGGCTTGAAGGCACCGACGCCTGCCTCACGCGTGGCGGTGAATTGGCAGAGGGCGCGGTCGCCGTAAAAATCCCCAAGCCCGGCCACGACCTGCGCTTTGATATTCCTTGCCTCGGCGCGCGAACTCTGGAAACCTGCGCCTCCGCCAACATCCGCGCGCTCGCCTTCGGGGCCGATCGCACACTGTTGCTGGACGAACCGGAAGTGAACGCCCTGGCCCAACGCCACGGCATCACCCTCACCGCTGTCACCGCTGATTAACCATGCTAAGTTCATACGAATTGATTGGGTTTATTTCACCTGAATTGGCCCACCGCATTCTCGCCGACACCGCCGAGGACAACCGCGACCTCTACGAAGCCACCCTCGGCGCCGTTGCCCGCCTGCGCGGAATGCGCCCACAATTTCTCAAACGCCAGCCCAAACCCACCCGCCACAAAACAATGGTGCAAGCCATGTCCAAACCCGCCTTCGACGAAGCCGCCGGATCGCTCCTGCGCGGATGGCTGCTCAAACATCAAATCGGCCTACTTACTCAATTCCTCGATGCACTCGGCATCAAACACGAGGAAGGCATCGTTAAAGATTTGCCCAAAACCATCGCCGACGATGCTCTCGCTGCCGCGCTTGAGACTCTCCTCGCCAATCACGAGCGCGACGTGGTCGTCCTTTATCTCCACGCCTTCCACAATATGAACGAAGCCGGTTGGAAAAACCTCGAGGCCGCTTTGGAGAGCGATGAGCGCCTACAACTTTTTTGAGCCATTTTTCACTCTTTTTTTCAAAAATTGGCTTTTATCCGACGCCCGCTTGGGTAATCGTTCGCGCCTCGCACGAACCGTGTGACGCAATCTAATGGAACCCCAAGGCGATATCGCTCTCATCGGACTGGCCGTAATGGGCCGGAATCTCATCCTCAATATGAACGACCACGGCTACACCGTCGTGGCGCACAACCGCACCGCCGCGCGCGTGGACGAATTTCTCGCCGGCGAAGCGCAGGGCACAAACATCATCGGCGCGCGCAGCATCCCCGAGATGATCGCCCACCTCAAAGCCCCCCGCCGCGTCATGCTGCTCGTGAAGGCCGGCCAACCGGTCGATGATTTTATTGAAAAACTCCTGCCCCACCTCGCCCCCGGCGACATCATTATTGACGGCGGAAACTCACTTTACGAAGACACTATCCGCCGCACAAAATATCTGGAATCCCGCGGATTGCTCTTTATTGGCACCGGCGTATCCGGCGGCGAAGAAGGCGCGCGAATCGGCCCTTCCATTATGCCCGGCGGCTCGCAGGCCGCATGGCCGCACGTAAAAGATATTTTCCAATCCATCTCCGCCAAAGTGGAAGACAACGCACCCTGTTGCGATTGGGTGGGCGCCGATGGCGCGGGGCATTACGTGAAAATGGTCCACAACGGCATCGAGTACGGCGACATGCAGCTCATCTGCGAAGCATACAATCTCATGAAAACCGGCCTTGGAATGAGCGCCGACGAAATGCACGCCGTCTTTGCCGAATGGAACACCGGCCCGCTCGATTCTTATCTCATCGAAATCACCCGCGACATCCTCGGCTACAAAGACACCGACGGCCAACCGCTCGTGGAAAAAATTCTGGATACCGCCGGCCAAAAAGGTACCGGCAAATGGACCGTCATCAATTCCGCCGAACTCGGCATGCCCATCACACTCATTGCCGAGGCCGTATACGCGCGCTGCATCTCAGCGCAAAAAAATGAGCGCGTAAAAGCCAGTAAAAAAATCCGCGGCCCCAAACCCGCCATTACCCGCGAGCGGGCCAAATTCATCGAAGACATTCGCTGCGCACTTTACGCCTCCAAAATTGTCAGCTACACGCAGGGATTCATGCTCCTCCGCGCCGCCGCCAAAGAATACAACTGGCACCTCAATTACGGCAACATCGCCATGATGTGGCGCGGCGGCTGTATCATCCGCAGCGCGTTCCTCGGCAAAATCAAGGAAGCGTACGACAAACATCCGCGTCTCCAATCATTGCTACTCGACACCTACTTTAAACGAGAAATCCGTCACACACAAAAAGGCTGGCGCAACGTCATCGCCGTCGCCGCCAAACGGGGCATCCCCGTGCCCGCCTTCAGCACCGCCCTGTCATTTTTCGACAGCTATCGCACCGAGCACCTCCCCGCCAATTTACTCCAAGCTCAACGCGACTACTTCGGTGCCCACACTTACGAACGCACCGACCATCCGCGCGGCGAATTTTTCCACACCAACTGGACCGGACGCGGCGGCGATGTCTCCTCAACCACCTACAATGCATGAGTGATCCGGCCCAAGCCCTTCGCGAGTTTCAACCCACACAGGACTATTTCATCGGAATCGATTCCGATGGCTGTGTGTTTGATTCGATGGAAATCAAACACAAGGAATGTTTCGCGCCAATGTTTATCAAACATTTCGAGCTACAGGCCGCCAGTAAATATGCGCGTGAAGTTTGGGAGTTCGTAAACCTCTATTCCAAAACCCGCGGCTGCAATCGCTTCCACGCAGTCATTCGTGCCTTGGAATTATTAAGTGAACGCAAAGAAATTGCCGCCCGCAACGTGAACGTGCCTGCAACCCATGCCCTGTCTGAATGGGTGGGACGCGAATCCAAACTCGGCAACGCCACCTTGGACGCTCAAGTTGCCAATGGAAACGAAAGCCTCACCCACATTAAAACTTGGAGTGACGCGGTGAATGCTTCGGTAAAAGATATTGTGCATGGTGTGCCGCCGTTTCCGCTCGTACGCGAGACGCTCTGTTCTGCGACTGCGAACGCGGATTGCATGGTGATTTCACAAACACCCACCGAAGCGCTCGAACGCGAATGGGCCGAGAATGAACTGGATGGATTTGTGTGCGCCATTGCCGGGCAGGAAATGGGCACCAAAACACAGCACCTCGAATTGGCTGCCAAAGGCAAGTATCCTGCAGAAAAAATTCTGATGATTGGCGACGCACCCGGCGATCACAATGCAGCGAAAACAAATGGCGCTTTATTTTTTCCGGTCAACCCCGGTGACGAAGAACGCAGTTGGGAAAATTTACGTCGCGAAGGCTTGGACCGGTTCTTTAGCGGCACGTTTGCCGGCGAATATCAACAGCGGTTATTGGTGGACTTTGATAATCGTCTTCCAGAAAATCCGCCGTGGTGACTGCCATTATACTTCCGGCTCTTCTTCCGTGGGCTCCCGTTCACTGAGCTTGGTAAGCCGAGCCCGTTCTACTTGTCGCCGGTACGTTTGTTCCACGCGCAATTCGTAGCGGCCCAATTCCAGCATATCGCCCACATTCGCGAAGGTGCCAAGTCGTTTGGTGATTAACCCGCTCACGGTGGTTACGCCCTTGTCGTCACAGGGTTCGCCTGTCAATTCCTCCAGTTCGTGCAGGGGCATGGAGCCTTCGAGTGCCCAATTGACCTCATCGGTTTGCACGAAGAACGGCTTTTCGTGTTCATCAAATTCATCGCGGATTTGTCCCACCAATTCCTCCAGAATATTTTCCAGCGTCACCATGCCCACCGTGTCGCCGTATTCATTCACCACCAATGCAAAATGTAATTTCCGGTCCAGGAAAATTTGCAGCAATCCTTCCAGCCGCGCCGTTTCGGGGGTGTACACTAATTCGCGCGCAAACTCCCGCAACTCATCCGCCATTTTGGCTGTGCGGCGCCGGGCGTATAAATCTTTGATATGCACCACGCCCAGCGTTTCATCGAGATTGCCGCTGACACACAACGGGAAACGTGAGTGCCGGGATTCTTCCGCCAGCACGAGGCACTCCTCGAGGTTTGATTTGGTGTTAAACCCCATGATTTCGCGCCTCGGTCGCATGACATCCCTTGCAACTCGATTCTTGAGATCAAATGCATTCAGCACTAAATCGCGGCTGAATTGTTCGCGGTCTGAGCCACCGCCGGACGATCCAATCAACATACGCAGTTCCTCTTCCGAATGACTGTGCTCATTTTCGCCAAAGACATCCACCCCAACTTTCCGCAACAACCAAAGAGCGCAATTGTTCAGCAACCAAATGAACGGGAACATGATCCAGTAAAACCAGCGCAATGGATAGGCCACCCACAAACTCGTCGGCAGCGGTCGCTGAATGGCCAACCATTTGGGTGCCATTTCACCCACCACAATGTGTAATAAGGTAATGGCCGTAAAGCCCACCGCAATTGAAATTGTTTGCTGCCAGTGTTCATTGGCCAGCAGCGGTTCGCCATTGATTTGCAGTTCATAAATAGGTCCGAGCAGTTTGGTGAACATGGGATGCCCCACGTACCCCAAGCCCAAGCTGGCC
>CAUZWB010000166.1:0-5803 GCA_963583525.1 Verrucomicrobiia bacterium
TTTCAATTCCTCCGAGGTAATTAATAACCGCGACAGTGTTCGCAATCTCTCGTTACAGGGACAATATATGACCGGCGGCTACACCTTCCAACACGAGCTGGGCCACGTGCTGGGTTGCTCCCATGGGCTGGGTGACGTGAATGCCGGGTCAACCGGCCCCGGCCTCCATCCGCATGATGGGGGTATCACGTTTAGTCCATACGCTTATACAAATTCCAATGGAGTGGCGGATACGTTCCTCTCTGTGGGGAACCACTTTATGAGCTGGGGCTCTCAGGGATTCGGCGTCAAATACAGCACCATTATGGCCTACGCATCCACCCGTGGCAGTACCAGAGTTCCGCTTTACAGCAGTCCGATTGCATTCTGGCGAGGGGAGCCCACGGGTCGCCTACGGGGGATGTATCTGCCTCCGCCTCTGTCATCCTACAGCGAGCCGTTGTATATGGATAACGCGCAATGCGTCAATGTCACCGGGAATTTGTCGGCGTTCTACCGGGACTCCAACGGATCCGGCCGCACCCCCTCGCGCACCTCGATCCGGCCAACCCCTCCCAAGGGATTGCCCGGCGAACGGCCTGGGAATAGTTATAGCCGCGCACAAACTCAAGCTAACGCAAACGCTAAAGGCGGGAACAGTGGAACGGCAGCCGCAGGCGCCCCCACCCAAGTGGGCCCCGGCGGGGCCGCCAATCCCGGAGGAGGGCTCGGCGGGGCGACCAATCCCACTACCACCACCAACCGTCCGGGCATCCCCCTCGGCGGTGGCAGCAACCCCACACTGCCCGTCATCCCGCCCGGCGGCGGGCTGGGCGGCACCAATAATCCCGGCGGTGGGCTCGGGGGCACCACCAATAGCCCCACCGTATTACCCATCAACCCTGTTTTGCCAAATGACCACCGATATTCCGCTACTCAATGGCTTGGCGGGCGCTGGGCAAACAACAATACCACCTTTGCCACCGTCATCATCGGCCACAACAACGGGGCCACCCGTGAAAACGCCGAGCGCGCTCACCCCGCATTCCATGGAAAATCTGTGTGGTGGTACATCGAATGGCCCGCCACCGCTGCTGCCATTACCCTCAAACAACTTACGGCCAGCACAAAGGGAAGCAACTTCGATACGACCCTCGGAGTGATGTACGTGCCCAAAGGCCAGACCGCCACGCAAGTGCCGCTCAACAACCAGTACTTCAAATGGAACAACAACGCCCCCGGCGGCGGCGGCCCCTTCAGCACTGTGGTATTACCGCAAGTGAAGCTCAACCCCGGCGACCGCATCTACTTCGTGGTCGACGGTGTGGGCGGCACCATCGGAAAAATCCGCCTCGGCGTGAAGATGACAAAATAGAATTCAGTTCAGAATTCTGCAAACCAGCAATTCAAATCCCCCAATAGCCCAGGCCGGTGGCCCAGGTTCGACAATAGAAAACAATCCAAGGGCTGAAAGCCCGATATAACTGAAAATCTGTGCTACAAATCCTCCGTCGGAGTAAAAGGCAATCCCCGCTCGCCATTGTACAACGCCCGCAACCGCTTGTCCTTCGAGCTCGTCTTGCGGCGGATGATTTCCGGCGCCACGCGATTGCCTGTTTCGCGCCGGGCGCGTCGCCCCGCCAGCCAGTCCGCCCACGAGAGTACTTCGTCCCTACGAATGCAGGGGATTTTCTTTTCCGAGTTCATTGCAAGTCTCCGCGATTAACTGTTCGCAGTCCGCGAGATTATCATATTCTGGCAATTCCGCAAGCCGTCGCAATTCCGCCCAGTCCATTTCAAGCTGATTCGCAATGGCCACCCCGATCAATTTCCTCGCGCAAGCCCGCGCTTCCTCGTTTGGCCCCGGATATGCTGAAACCAGAATCCGTTCCACCAGCAAATCTTCCGGCTGCACAATTTGGATGACACCATACGGCCCGTTCATCCATGCGCCCAAGGATGATTGAAACTAACTAAAAAATCAATCCCGCACCCCGGGTTCGACAATTGAAAAACTAGCCAAGGGCTGAAAGCCCGAAATAATTGCCGATGGGATCGAGAGTTTCGCACCTTCGGTGCTTTGAGCGCTTTTTGCGTTTTTCATTTGCGGGCAGGGAATCCCGCGCCTCGGATTACTCCCCAACGCAATAGAGATGCGAGTCCGAACGCAGGAAAAGGCGACTGTTACTGATGGCGGGGCTGGCGTTGAAGACGGTGCGGTCTTTGGTGAAACTGTTTTGGGCGAGTTGTTTGAATTTGGGTTTGGCTTCCACCACAAAAGCGCCGGCGTTGCGGCTGATGGAAATGAGTTTGCCGTCAACGACGATGGGGGAGGCATAAAATTTTGGGATGCCGCGCGTACTTTGCAGGCGTTCGCGGTAAACTTCTTTGCCGGTTTCGGCGTCAATACACACGGCGTAGCCGCTGCGATCCATCCAGTAAATGTGGCCGGCGTGGTGGACGGGCGAGGCCACGTAGGGCGATCGGGTAGAGGTCCAAAGTTTTTTGGAATTGCTGACGTCATTCTTGCCGCCGAGCTGGAGGGCGATACCGCTTTGGCGCGGGTAACCGCCGAAGGCAAACACCGTGCCGCCCGCGGCAATGATGCTGGGGGAGACGTTGCTGCCGCCCACGCCGGTGAAGGCGTACCAGTTGAAAGTGCCCTTGGCAGGGTTGAGCGACCACACTTCGCTGTCCACCGCGAGGATCATTTCGGTGCCGGCTTTTGTTTTAATGAGCGCGGGCGTGCCGTAGGAATCCTGATAACCGGCGATGATTTTTGGGCCCCATCCCCACGCTTGTTTGCCGGTGGCTTTGTGGAGCGCCACGAGGGCGCTGCCTTCCTGTAGAGTGTTGAGCAAAAGCAAATCACCGTGGAGCACCGGGCTGGTGGCGGAGCCCCAGCGTTTGCGGCTGGATTGGGTGCCGGTTTTGGCGCGCCATAATTCCTTGCCTTTGAAATCAAACGCCAGCACGCCGGTTTTGCCGAGGAACACGAAAACGGATTTACCGTCAGTGGCGGGGGTGCTGGTGGCGTAGCCGTGTTCGGGCACGCCCATGCCGCCGTAGCGGTCTTCCTCGGCGGTGGGTTTTATTTTATTGTGCCACAAAATTTCGCCGGATTTTGCGTTGATGCAAAGGACGTGGCGCAGGAGTTTGCGTGGGTCATTGCCGCCGCTCACGCCGTAGCCGGAATAGCAGGTGAGAAAAAGGCGATCCCCCCAAACCACCGGGCTGGATGCGCCAGCGCCGGGGAGTGGGAGTTTCCACTTAAGGTTTATTGTATCGCTCCAAACGGTAGGCGCCGTTTCGTCCGGCGCTGTTCCATCGCCATTGGGGCCGCGCCATTGCGGCCAGTTTTTCTCAGCCGCCGGAGCCGCCAGAGCGGTCGAGGCCAAGGCAAGGCCAAGCAGAGCAGGGCGCAGCGATTTCATTTGTGGAGTGGGCCAAACAGGTTAAGCGTCCGAGCGCCGGTCGGTGGGGCGTTCGGGCCGGGTGGGGCGATCTTTGTCAGGACGTTGGCCGGGCTGGCCTTCGCGTGGGCGGCGATCCAAGCCACCGGGACGAGGCCGATCCGGGCGATCTCCACCGGGGCGTTGGCCGCCTAAATTGCCGCGATCAAATGACGGCCGCATTTCTTCGCGGGTGAGTTTGCCGTCCTTGTTTTTGTCCAGCTTGGACAATGCGGCGGTGGCGTTCTTGAGTTCCGCAGCGGAAATCTCGCCGTCTTTATTGGCGTCCAACGCGACCATTACCGGATTCATCGGGCGTCCGCCTTGGCCGCCCTGACCACCTTGGCCTGGGCGTCCGCCGCCGAAGTCAGGCCGTCCACCTTGCCCGCCCGCGCCAGGGCGGCCACCTTCACCGGGTCGTTCGCCTTGGCCGGGGCGACCGCCGCCACCTTGGCCGCGTAAAAACTCCATGGCTTGTTCGCGTGATGGGCGCTCTTTTTCATCGAGCTTGCCGTCGCCGTTTTTGTCGAATTTTTTCAGGAACAACTCGCGCATATTTCCTCCGGCATCGCCACCGCGACCGCCTGGGCCACCTTGGCCGGGACGTCCGCCCGCGCCGGGTCTGCCGCCGCCGGGGGCACGATCTTTGCCGCCTGCGCCACCTTGTTGGGCGCGGAAAAATTCCTGTAATTGTTCGCGTGAGGGGCGCTCTTTTTCATCGAGCTTGCCGTCGCCATTTTTGTCAAACTTCTTGAGCATTTGCTCGCGAATGGTGGCGCGCGCATCGCCGCCGCCGCCTTCGCCGGGCCCGCGGGGTTGTGCCTGTGCGGCGGTAGGAATGAGGATGAGGCCGCCAAGAATGGCGGGAATCAGGGTTTTCGTTTTCATAATGATTTTGTGAGTCTTCGGACTTTTCTGGATAAGTTCGACTAACAAGACGTTCGGCGACCCTTGTTTAGTTACAATAAATGTAACTTGGCGCGTGCGAAAATCGTCCGGATAACAGGAAGTATCAAAATGAAACTCATCCCCTTTTTTCTCACCGGCTTGTTTGCTGTAAATTTCTGGGCCATCCCGGTTGCCTCGGCCGCTGCTGCGAAACCTGCTGTGGGCAAAATCGCTTGGTTTGGCACGTGGCAGGGTGGCTTGGCCGAGGCGCAGCGCACGGGGCGGCCCATCCTCATCATCTCCGGCGCGCCTCAGTGCCACAATGTGCCGGGCGTTTGGTGACCGGGCAAGACGAGCATGGACAGGAGTTTCCTGTCTCACAAATCGGTTGTCGCCGCGTCGCGCAAGTTTGTGTGCATCCGCATCGCCACGTATGAAGACGCCGCCGAGAACGCGGTGCTCAAGCGCATCTTCGCGCCGGGCGGTACTTTGCAAAACACGGTATTTGGCATTCTCACGCCGGATGGAAAAACTTCAATCGTGCGCGCCGGGCGCAGTCCTGCGTGGGCGTTTGGCGGCGCGGCGGGGCCGGGGATTCATCAGCAAGCCGAATCGGTGCTGTTGAAAATGGGCGACACGATGGAAGCCATCGCGCTGGCGTATCCGGGCAAAGGCAAGGCGAGCAAAGGGCCGCTGCCGTTGCCGTACCTTGCTGATTTGCGCGTGGCGCTTAACGTCACCGCGTGCGATCGCCAACCGCTCGTGGCGGTTTACGGCAATGCCGCCCAGCGAAAATCGATGGAGGCGGAATTGACGAAGCTCGCTTGGAGCGATCAGTTTATGGGTCAAGTGCAGTACGTTGCCGCGAGCAAGGCGGAAGAGTTCAAGGCCGTGAAAGGGCTTAAGGCTAAAGCCGGCTTCATTGTGATTCAGCCGGAGCCATTTGGCTTGAGTGGCAAAGTCATTCGTGAAATCGCCGCCGATGCCAAAGCTGGTGAATTGAAAAATCAACTCGCTCAAGCGCTCGGCAAACACAAGCCCAGCGAATTGACCTACGACCAACACCGCCGCGCCGGCGCCCAAGCCGGCAAGCGTTGGGAAAGCAAAACGCCCAACACCGACGGCGCTGGCCGTAGTCGGCCGCGTTAACGTGCTGCCGGCAAATGCCGGCAACACATAAGCCCAATGAACACAAAAGCGTTTCTCCTCGCGGCATTGGCATTTTTTATTGGCGATCCATTGTCCGCCGCCCAACCACGTACGCCGGTTTCCGCGTTGCCCAATCTGGTGCTGTTTATTGCCGATGACATGGGCTGGAACGAGGTGGGCTATCACGGCAGCAAAATTTCCACGCCACACATCGACCGGCTCGCGAAGGATGGTTTGCAGCTCGATCGGTTTTATGTGCATCCGGTTTGCAGCCCCACGCGCACGGCATTGATGACCGGCCGCTCGCCCGCGCGCTTCGGCATCACGGCGGCGTT
>CAUZWB010000167.1:0-5799 GCA_963583525.1 Verrucomicrobiia bacterium
AAAACGAAAAAATCCCTCACCCTTGAAGAGAAACAAACGCTCAAACTCTGGATTGAGCAAGGGGCGAAATACGAAAAGCATTGGGCGTTCATCGCGCCGAAGAAATCAAAAGTGCCGGCAGGCGCGCCCAATCCGATTGATGCGTTTTTGCAGCAACGCTTAAACCGGGAAGGCTTGAAGCCAGCGCCGTTGGCGAAGCCGGAGACGGTGGTGCGGCGGGTGTATCTTGATTTGACGGGACTGCCGCCGACGCCGAAAGAGGTGGACGCATTTCTGTCAGATAATTCACCGAAGGCGCTGGAGAAGCTCATCGAAAGTTTGATGCAGCGCCAAACGTACGGCGAGCACATGGCGCGCTATTGGCTGGACCTCGCGCGCTACGCGGACACGCACGGGCTGCACTTGGACAACGAGCGATCGATGTGGCCGTATCGCGATTGGGTGGTGCGGGCGTTTAATCAAAATCTGTCTTTCGCCGACTTCACTCGTTGGCAGTTGGCGGGCGATCTATTGCCCAAACCGTCCCTCGACCAGCAGATTGCCTCCGGGTTCAATCGCTGCAACGTGACCACCGGTGAGGGCGGCAGCATCACGGCGGAATGGATTTACCGCAACGCGGTCGATCGCACCTCGACGGCAGTGGAGGTTTGGATGGGCATGACGGCTGGTTGCGCGGTGTGTCACGACCACAAATTTGATCCACTTTCGACGAAGGAATTTTACTCGATGTATTCTTTTTTCCATAGCGCGGCGGATCCCGCACTGGACGGTAATAAACTCGACACACCGCCCATCCTTCGCGTGCCGCGGCCGGGCGATGAGGAGCAGTTGGTGGTGTTGGATGCGAAAATTAAAGCCGTTGAACAACGCCTCGCCAGTGCGGTGGCGAAAATTAAATACACCGATCCTGCCTCGCAAAAGCCGCTGCCGAAAGTGGTGACTAAGGAGACGATTTGGATTGATGATGCCGTGCCGCCAAAAGGGGCTGCGCAGGGCAACACGCCGTGGAAATTTGTCAGCAAGCCGGAGCCGGTGTTCAGCGGCAAAACGGCGAGCGTGCGCGAGGCGAAAGGGTTGAGTCAGCATTTCTTCACCGGCGCGAATCCGCCGCTTACCATTGAGTCGGGCACGAAACTTTTTGCCCACGTTTATCTCGACACGCTGAATCCGCCCAAGGAAATCATGCTGCAATTCAATGACGGCACGTGGGAGCATCGCGCTTACTGGGGCGGCAACAATATAGATTGGGGCAAGGACAAAACCGTCAGCCGCAAGCACATGGGCGATTTGCCGGAAACCGGCAAGTGGGTACGGCTGGAAGTGGACGCCACCCAAGTGGGGCTGAAGCCGGGCGCGAAACTCAATGGCTGGGCGTTCACGCAATTCGATGGAAAAGTTTATTGGGACAAAGCCGGCGTGTCGTCCACCACCAATCCCGCCAAGGACCCCGCGCTCTCATGGGCGGCATGGAAAGCGCGGAAGGAAGGTGAGCGGAATAAGGATTTGACCGAGGCATTGCGCAAACGCTTCAAAGGCAAAGCACCGGACAAATGGACCGCCGAGGAAGAAACGGGATTGCGTCATCATTGGTTGGCGCGGGTGTACGCGGGAGCACAAAAAGAACTGGGACTGATTAAAAGCGAACAGGCCGATTTGGAAAAACAACAGGCGGACATCCGCAAAAACACCGCCGTCACTTTTGTGATGGCCGACCTTCCCACACCGCGCCAAAGCTTCGTGATGATTCGCGGCCAGTACGATCGGCCCGGAGAAAAAGTAAGCCGCAATGTGCCGGCGTTTTTGCCGCCACTGCCGGCCAAGCCGAAGGAGCGTGATTACAACCGGCTCGATTTCGCCAATTGGCTCGTGGACGGCAAGCATCCGCTCACCGCGCGCGTGGCGGTCAACCGCATTTGGCAACAGTTCTTCGGGGTGGGCCTCGTGAAAACCAGCGCGGACTTCGGCACGCAGGGCGACTTGCCGATGCATCCCGAACTGCTCGACTGGCTGGCGGTGCAATTCGTCGAGGATGGCTGGGATGTGCAGCGGCTCGTGAAGCGCATTCTCACCAGCCACGCCTATCGCCAAAGCTCGCGCGCCACTCCGGCGTCACTCAAGCGCGATCCGGAAAATCGGCTGCTCGCCCGCGCACCGCGTTTTCGGCTGGATGCCGAGGTGATTCGCGATCAGGCGCTCAATCTCAGCGGGCTGCTTGTGCCCACCGTGGGCGGGCGCGGCGTGCGGCCGTATCAGCCGCCCAATATTTGGGAGCCGGTCGGGTTTGCCTCCAGCAACACGCGCAACTACAAACAAGGCAAGGGCGACGATCTGTATCGCCGCAGCATTTACACATTTTTGAAACGCACCGCGCCCGCGCCCTTCATGACCAGTTTTGATGCGCCCAGCCGCGAGCAAAGCTGCACCGTCCGCGGCCGCAGCAATACCCCCATGCAAGCACTGCAACTGATGAACGACGTACAACACGTCGAGGCCGCGCGCAACTTGGCGCAGCGGGTTCTCAATTCCGGTGTCGCGGACGACAACGCGCGCATTCGATGGGCATGGCGGGTAGTGACCGCGCGCCAACCGGATGCGGCGGAGACGAAGATTATCGCAAACGTGCTCGCCGGCCATCGCGCCCGTTTTGCGAAGGATGCCGAAGCCGCCAAGAAACTCATCGCCTTCGGCGAAAGCAAAGCTGATCCCAAACTAACACCTGCCGATCTCGCCGCATGGACGCTCGTGGCCAATTTGCTGCTGAACCTCGATGAAGTGCTAAACAAAAACTGACCCATGAATCCCGCGTACGAATATCATCAACTCCAAAACCGGCGGCAGTTTTTCCAAGGCGCCGGCCTAAAGATGGGCGGCATCGCCCTCGCGCAACTCCTCGGCCAACGCGCCGTGGCCAAGGCCGCCCCCGCCACCCAAATGCACCCCGCGATGCCCGGCCTGCCGCACTTTGCGCCCAAGGCCAAAAATCTCATCTACCTGCACATGAATGGCGCGCCCTCGCAGATTGATCTCTTCGATCATAAACCGAGGCTCACGGATTATTTCGATCAGGAACTCCCTGCTTCCGTGCGCAACAATCAACGCATCACCACAATGACCAGCGGGCAAAAACGGTTTCCCGTGGCGCCCAGTAAGTTCAAGTTCAAGCGCTGTGGTGAATCGGGCATTGAGATGAGCGAGCTCGTGCCACACATGCATAGCATCGCCGACGATATTGCAATGGTCCGTTCCGTGCACACCGACGCCATCAACCACGATCCCGCCTGCACCTTTGTGATGACCGGCAGCGAGGTGCCCGGCAAACCCAGCCTCGGCTCATGGCTCAGCTACGGTCTCGGCAGCGAAAATCAAAACCTGCCCGCGTTCGTTGTCTTCACGCCCACCGTAAAAAACCCCAGCCAGGCACTCTTCACCCGAATGTGGACCAGTGGTTTTTTGCCCTCAAAATTTGACGGCGTAAAACTGCGCGGCAGCGGTGATCCCGTGCTTTATGTGAAGAACCCTCCCGGTGTGAATCCCGGCGACCGCCGCGCCATGCTCAACGCGCTTGGAACATTAAACCAAAAAACCTTCGAACGCTTTGGAGATCCGGAAACCCAAACACGCATCGCCCAGTACGAGATGGCTTACCGCATGCAAACCAGCGTGCCCGAGCTCACTGACCTCACTGGTGAAAACAAAAAAACGTTGGAAATGTATGGCCCCAATGTCCAAAATCCAGGCGCCTTTGCTCATTCAGCCATCCTCACGCGACGACTCATCGAACGCGGCGTCCGCGTGGTGCAAATCCTCCATCGCGGTTGGGATCAGCACGGTTCGCTTCCCGCGCAGATCAAGAATCAGTGCATGGATGTTGACCAACCCACCGCAGCGTTGATGAAAGACCTCAAGCAACGCGGACTGCTAGAAGACACACTCGTGGTCTTTGGCGGCGAATTCGGCCGCACCGCTTATTGTCAGGGCAAACTCACTCGCGAAAACTATGGCCGCGATCATCACCCGCGCAACTTCTGCATGTGGATGGCCGGCGGCGGCATCAAGACCGGAATCACCCATGGCGCCACCGATGACTTCAGCTACAACATCACCCGCGACCCCGTACACCTCAACGAACTCAACGCAACCATCCTCCAGTGCTTGGGCATCGACCACTCCCGTTTCCGCTTCCCGTTTCAGGGTTTGGAGCAGCGATTGACAGGGGTAGAAGATGTGCTCCCCATAAAGGCCCTCTTGGCTTAATCGTTACAACTCGTCCTCGCTGTCGCCGAAGAACAGCTGGTACGCGCGGTCGTAATCCGCTTCGGGCACCCACACTTCCACGGGGCGGCTGAACTCATCTTCGCCTTCGGGCATCGGTTCGATCATTTTTTCTTGGGCGTTGATACCGTGCTTTTCGAGCATCACCGCCAACAACTCGGCGTCGTTGACGGGGCAGGTGTAAAATAATCGGTGATTTTCCATGACAAAATTGCTGGACAAAGCTTTGCCTACACGGCGAGATTGCGCCAATGAAATTCGGCATTTGCAATGAGATTTTTGAAGGGTGGACGATGGAGGACACCATGACCTACGCAGCCAAGACCGGCTACGACTGCCTCGAGATAGCGCCCTTCACCATTTCCAATTACGTCACCGACATTTCCGCCGCCGAACGGCAGCGCGTGAAGGATCTTGCGGCAAAGACGGGCATCGAGATTTCGGGTATCCACTGGGTGCTCGTGAAGGCGGAGGGGATGCACATGACGCATACCGACGCATCCATCCGCGAAAAGACTGCACAGTATTTTGTGGACCTCGTGGATTGCTGCGCGGACTTTGGCGGGCGTTCGATCATTGTCGGCTCGCCGTATCAGCGCAACTTGATGGAAGGCGTGAGCTACGAGCAGGCGTGGGGATGGGCCACGGAAGTTTTCCGCCCGAGCATCAACCACGCCGCCGAACGCGAAGTGGTCATCAACTTCGAGCCGCTTGCGCCCAGCGAAACCAATTTCGTAAACACCCACACCGAGGCAATGAAATTCACCAAGCAATTCAATAGCCCGAATTTCAAAATCATCCTCGACGTAAAAGCAATGTGCTCGATGGGCAAACCCATTCCAGAAATCATCCACGAAAGCGCCGGCGAATTCGGCTACTTCCACGCCAACGATGAAAACCTAAAAGGCCCCGGCTTCGGCGATGTCGATTACCAACCCATCGCCACCGCGCTAAAAGAAGTGAACTACACCGGCGTAGTATCGGTGGAAGTCTTCAAGTTCGAGGAAGGCCCGGAAGCCATTGCGACTCAGAGCTTGGCGAATTTAAAAGAAGCTTTCAGCGTTTAGCTCAAGCCGGGGATTTTTACGCCCAGGGTATTGAGCAGCACGAGCAAGATGACTACCGGGCAAACGAAACGAATGAAAAAAGCCCACACCGCTGCAGGGGTGATGCCGGCAACTAAAGGCTTGGTGAACCAAGGGCAGCCTTGTTCAATTTCTTCGATGGCACGCTTGGGTTTCCATACCCAACCGACATAAATGCTGAGCATCAATGAAATAATGATGAGCGCCAAAGTGCCAAACACTTGATCGAGAATGGAAAAGAAACCTGTTTGGCCGAACATCTTAATATTGGAGAGCCACTCGTTGCCGCCATTGGACAAGGCTGAGGGGATTCCAACCACAAATGCGACCACCCCGATAATGACCGCGCAGGTTGATCGGCGGGCTTTCTTTTCATCCACAAAATAAGACACCGGCACTTCCAGCATCGAAATGGACGAGGTGACTGCAGCCACCGACAGCA
>CAUZWB010000168.1:0-5795 GCA_963583525.1 Verrucomicrobiia bacterium
TCGTGCACACGCGCCTTATCCCATTTATCACTACCAGCCCAGCCCGGCCAACTGAGGGAGGTGTTCAACGTGCCGTAGAAGTTGCCTTTCGAATCACGCACCGGGCCAAAGCTATACTCGTGATAATTATCCGTGAGGCCCCAGCCAGCATTCACCGTTTCATAAAGATCCGCCTTGCCGTCCTTGTTGGTGTCCACGAGACGGGTCAACTCAGGACGTTGCATTACGTAGACGTCATTTTTTTTATGATCGATCCACAACCCGAGGCTTTCGTGTAATCCATCGGCGTACAAATCCCATTTACCATTGTCGGTGTTAAATTTCCACACCTCCCCTTCACGAGTACAAATCAGCATCGTGGTTTTATCCAAAAACGCCATGCCGCCCACCCCAAGCGTAATCTCTTTCGGAATGTTGATGGTATCCACTTGATAGCCAGCGGGCTTGATCATCGGGCGAGCGGCCGAAACTCCGGAGGCTAATACGAGGGTCGCGAGAAAGAATTGAATCGGTTTCATTGTTATTTCTTTGGCAAAAGAGTTACGGTGAATTCACTAGCCTCCTTGGCATTGAGGCTAAGGGCGGTCTTATCAGAGTTCCATTTCCCAGCACTGGCCTCCACTAGAACATCCGCAGGATTGAGATTAAAGGTCACGATGCCTTTCGCGTCAGTCACCTTAAAAGTGTATTGAAGCCCACGCTTCAGAATATCACCGACCAAGCCGGCATGGAGAGAAACCGTTTGCCTCACAGTTGCCTCACCCACGCTGTAGTGAATCTCCGGAATCCCAAGGCGGCTATACCCACGAAATACCGGCGCAGCATTGCCAATTTTCAAAGCGCCTTGGGAGCCAACCTCGAAGCGTTTACCTAGAATCTTACAGTGACGTCCGCCACGCCCTTTACGGTCGGGGCCCACGTCGAGAAAATCGCCGGTCCAACCATAGGCCACCGCACAAGTTTCAGCATCAAATAGGTAATTCACCCCACCGGGCAACCCCACGCAAATGGAACGGGCCGGTGAATTCTGCACAAACGCCCGTTGCAACAACGGCTTGTTGGTCACCAACAGCGGCAATTGGGCTTTCACCCGCGGCCTATTTTTATTTAAGCGGGCAAGTGCCTGCTTTGGATTCTTGGACACCGCCAGCACACCCACCATCGTGAACGCATGGCCTGGCAGTGTGCAGACATATGGGTAGTCGCCCTCGGTCATCGGCGCCTTAAAGTAAACCTCCACGCTCTTGCCGGGCATAGCGATCTGGCTCGAGGCGATAATGGCCGGATGATCCGGCACAAAATGTTTGACCATGCTCTGCGCACCAAGTTGCAGTGCCTTACCCGACACTCGATCACGCACCGTGGCATCACCTTTTACAAGCACCCAGTTGTGCAGCATTTCACAGGTGTTCTTCAGCGTAAGCTTCACCTTGGCTCCCGGCTGCACCGCAAGCGCTTCCTGATCAAAGCGCATCTGGCCATGCTTCGTGCCAAGGATAATTTCAGTGTCCGGCGCACCAAAGCCCGCTGGAGGGTTCGCCACTACCATACCAGCAGTGAATAGTCCGGTGAGGAGAAAAAATTTTAGTCTCATTTTAAATAATTAACGCACCACATGATTCGTGCCCAACAGTTCATTGAGCGCACGGTTAGCGACGCGCACGATATACTTATTGGGCTGATTGACCAGCGCCTTTTTCAGTGCCGGAATGGACGGCCTTGCCTGATCATCCATTTCATCTAGCACAATTGCTGCGGCCAACCTTCCCCATTGGTGTTCGCTTTGCAGTTCGGCTTCCAAAACCGCCAAGGCCAGCTTCGACTCACCCAGTTTGGCCAAGGCCCGTGCGGCGGCGATGCGGACGCTCGGGGATTTGTCTTTCAACGCTGCAACCATCGGCAGTTTCGCGTTGGCTGCTTGCGGGCCGAGGTTGCCCACGCCGGTGGCGCCCCAATAACGCACGGCGGCATCCGGATGTTGCATCGCTTGTAACATCGACGGCAGCGCGTACACGCCGGAAGACGCCATCGCGGCGGCGTTGCCGAGTTGGGCGTTCAGTTTGTTTTTGCCTTTGAGGATGTTGTAGCGCGCACCGGCGGCTTTTTCGCGAATCTCAATTTCTGCTTCGGGCAACAAGCCGAGGTCGCCGGTGCGCTTCACCCAATCCGAATGGGCGGCGCGCAGTTCGTTCAATTTATTGATGTGATTGCGTTTGCCGACAAGATTGTGGATTTCGTGCGGGTCGGTTTCCAAATCGTACAATTCCTCCGTGGGTTTGGCGGAGGCCATAAAAAGTTTGGCCGCGTTGGGCAGTTTGCCCGCCGCCGCCACACGGCGAATCTCCCGCATGGTCGCGCCCTTTTCCGGGGTGTTCATATATTGATAATACGTCTTGAGCGGTTCGTAATTCCGGATGTAGCGAAAGCGCGGGCCGCGCACGCTGCGAATGATGTCGTAGCGTTCATCCATCCGATCGCGCGCGCCGAACACAAACTTGCGCGGCGTACCGCCAATGAAGCTGCGGCCCTGCATGTGCTTGGGAATTTCCAGTCCGGCTAAACTCAAAACCGTGGGGCCAAAATCAATCGAACTCACCAGTCGATTGTTCACGCCAGCTTTCAAGCCCGCCGACTTCGGCATTCGCACGATGAGTGGAACACGCGTGCCCGAATCGTACAGCCACCGCTTCGCGCGCGGCAGCCCCACGCCGTGGTCGCTCCAGAAAAAAATGATCGTGTTTTCGTAAAGGCCATCTTCCTTCAACTGCGCAATAAGATCGCCGGCCCACGAATCCATTGCGGTAATGAGTTCGTAATTGCGCTTCCAATCCTCGCGCACGATGGGCGTGTCCGGATAATATGGCGGCAACGAGAGTTTGCTGGCGTCCTGCCGTTGCGAAGGCTTGAGATTGGCGCTCACCGTTTTGTATTTTGCCTCACTCGCAATCCCGCTCTCGTGGCAGCCGGTGAAGTTGAACACCGCAAAAAACGGCTGCCCCTTTTTCCGGTTGCGCCAATGCCCTTTGCGTCCGGACATATCCCACGTTTCTTTCGGGTGACTGAATTGATAATCCGTCTTGGAATTGTTGGTGCAGTAATACCCCGCCTCGCGCAGGTACATCGGGAACGGCTTGATGTGTTTGGGCAACACCGCCTTGCAGCGCATGTGATGCGTGCCGAGCGTGGTTTGGTACATCCCCGTGATGATGCCCGACCGGCACGGCGCGCACACTCCCGCCGTGGTAAACGCATGCGTATACCGCACGCCTTCGCGCGCGAGTTTATCGAGGTGCGGCGTGATGGCATTTTCGTCGCCGTAACAACCCAGATGCGAGCTAATATCCTCCGCCGAAAGCCAAAGAATGTTTGGTCGGTCGGCTGCCTTCAATGCGCCCGCCGCCAAGGCGCAAATCGCCAATGCCCAAAAATGAATTCGCATACCCGGAGGGTATTTGATTTGCTCATTCGCTGGCCAACCTTAAAATAGCCGCCGCCTTCATCATGAAAAAATACATTCCGTTGCTCCTGTTCATTTTCGCCCCGGCTGCCGCCACCCACGGTGCACCGCCCACCGGCCAAATCCATGTTGGCTGGGCGATGACCAGCATTACGCCAGAGCAACCCGTCGCCTTGGCGGGCCAGTTTCACAAACGCATTTCCGAGCGCGTGGAGTCGCCGTGCACGGCCACGGTGTTGGCAATTGAGACGCGCAACGGCAAGCAGTCGCTCGAACAGGCCATCATGGTTTCGTGCGACCTCGTGCTCATCGCCGACACTCTCCAGCCGCGCCTGCGCACAATGCTCGCGGGGCGGCTACCCGGCTTTGACCCGAAAAAACTTTTCCTCAACGCCACCCACACGCACACCGGCCCGGTCACGCGCGCCATCGGCTGGTACACCATCGACGACAAGGGCGTGATGAAGCCTCCGGCGTACGTGGATTTCATGCTCCAGAAAATCGCGGCCGCCATCGAGACTGCGTGGAAAAACCGCGTGCCCGGCGGTGTCAGCTGGGGCCTCGGCCACGCGGTGGTCGGCTCCAACCGCCGCATGGTGTACCGCACCGCGCAGGGCAAACCGCCCTTTGGCGGCGGCACCGCGGCGATGTACGGCCGCAACAACATCCCCGCATTCCTCAGCGTGGAAGGCTCCGAGGATACCGGTATTGAAATGCTCTTTTTCTGGAACACAAAAAAGGAACTGACCGGCTGCGTGCTGAACGTCGCCTGCCCTTCGCAGGTACGCGAATCGGCCCGCTATCTATCCAGCGATTACTGGGGCAAAGTGCGGCAGGAAATGAAAAAGCGACACGGCGCGAAAGTATTCGTGCTGCCGTGGTGCGGCGCGGCGGGCGACCAGTCGCCGCACGTCCAATACCGCAAAGGCGCCGAGGCCCGCATGCGCAAACTGCGCGGCGATCTCGCCGCTGATGTGGTTATCGCCCAACGAATCGTCAATGCCGTGAATATTGCCCTGCCCGCCGTAAAGAAAGACATCCGCACCGAGGTACCCTTCGGCCATCACGTCGAGACGCTGAAGCTGCCGCGCCGGCTGGTGACACGCACGGAAAAGGAATGGGCACAGGCAAAGGTCGATAGCGTGTTGGCCAAGCCCGCCGCCAAGCGGTCCACCGCCGAGGAATCGCACCGCCGCTGGAACCAGCACGTCCTCGATCGTTACAAGGAACAAAAAGCCAACCCGAAGTTTGAAATGGAACTGCACGTGCTGCGCCTCGGCGACGTAGCGGTGGCGACCAATCCCTTCGAGCTGTTTCTCGATTTTGGAATGCGCATGAAAACGCGCTGCAAAGCGCCGCAAACGTTCATCGTGCAACTCGCCTGCGCCTCCGGTTGGTATCTGCCCACCCTCAAGGCCGCAGCCGGCGGTGGCTACAGCGCCATCATCCAAAGCAACCTCGTCGGCCCCGAGGGAGGCGAAGTGCTGGTGAACCGCACCGTGGAACTCATCAACGCAATGTGGGCTAAGTAGTCGACTACCACTTGTCCGTCCGGAACGGCGTGGCCGGCAGACCGGCTTTGTTGACGAGGTTGACGTACGGATTATCCCCCCAGCCGTAGCGCACGGCTACCGGTTTTTTCACCGCGTCACAGGAAACTTCCACCGCGCCATCCGCGTTCACAGTTGCAACCGCCCAATGGAATTTTTTATCCGCGCCCGCCAACGCGAAGCCGGTCACCACCCGTGCTTCTTTTGCCTGCAAACCGGCCGCGTGTTTGAACTGAACGGTCATGGTGTTGCCTTTAATTTTATGAGAGGCATACATTGGCCCCGTCGCGGTGACATCCGCTTTTCCGTAAAACTCCGCGAGCGCCCAATTCGCCAGCCGCGCGCCGGCGTCTTGTTTGTTTTTGGGATGGATGTCCTTCGCTTCGCCGATGTCGATGGTGGTGGCCATGCCGGTGTTGGGGAGCGCGAGCGTGCGCGCCATGCTCTCGCGCATGTGCGCCCAGGCGCTGACGGCGTTGGGGTCGTCGTTGCGCGTTTTGAAGTTGGGCAGCTGCACCCACAGGAATGGAAAATCGCCCTGCCCCCAACGGCGCCGCCAGTCGTTGATGAGCAACGGCAGTTGATGCGCGTAGAGTTTGGAAGTGTCCACCTTGCGCGCGTTGTGTTCGCCTTGATACCAAATCGCACCGCGCATGCCGTAAGGAATAAGCGGCGCAATCATGCCATTGAACAAATTGGCCGGCTTGTTTCGGTGGGCCTTGGGTTTGCCTTTCCATTGGGCGAATACAGGGGCGAGTTTTTTATAACCCGTTTGCACATCAAGACTC
>CAUZWB010000169.1:0-5794 GCA_963583525.1 Verrucomicrobiia bacterium
ATTTCTGTTTGGCTTCGGCGGCAACGCAGGGCTCGGCCTTACGCTGTGGATGCTCAGCCGCTTGCGCGGCGCACCGCTGGCGCGTCCGGGCTTTGTCATTGCGGGCGCGGTGCTTTGGAACGTCGGCGTCACCGCCGCATTGGTGGGCATCACGTTGGGTGATCAAAGTGGCGTGGCGGGCTTGGAACTGCCGGTGTACGCCGGTCGCGTGCTCTTGATTGGGCAGGCATTCATCGCCTTCAGCGCCATCCTCACTTATTTTTCACGCCGTCATAAACAGCTCTATCCCAGCACGTGGTACCTCATCGGGGCGCTGGTGGCGTTGCCTTGGATTGTGGGCACAGCGCATTGGCTGCTGGCGGCGGCACCCGTGCGCGGCGCGGCACAAATTCCTGTGGGACATTGGGCGACGACAAGTTTGCTGCAGGTGTGGCTGGGCTGTCTCGGCTTGGCGGCGGTGTTGTATTTTATTCCAAAAATTATTGGCCGCGAATTGTTCAGCCGCCAATGGGCGGCGTTTGGATTCTGGATGCTGCTGCTACTGGGCGGTTGGGTGAACTTGAACTCTGGGTCGCCCTTGCCGGTTTGGCAAATCAAGCTGAGCCAGTTCGCCAACGGACTTTTCATCTTTGTGGTGATCGCCGTCGGCTGGAACCTTCGCCAAACCGCCCGCGGGGTGCCGTTGCTGGGATCAGAAAATTTAACGCTTAAGTTTATGGGCTTCGCGCTCGGCGCGTGGGTTGTGTCCGGCCTGTTCACGTTCTGCAATGTGTTTCCGGAGTGGAATGCGATACTGCAATTCACGTATGCGAACACCGCGCTGCGCCATCTATTCGCGTGGGGCTTCTTCGCGATGGCCATGTTGGGCGGTATTTATTATGTGGCGCCGCGACTGTTGGGGTCCGATCTCGATTGGCCCTGCGGGCGGACAGTGCGTTGGGTATATCGGTTAATTGCCGTGGGCGTAATCATCATCACACTGGCCGGTGTGGGGATGGCGTGGGGTCACGGCCAAGCGTTGCAACAAATAGGAGTGGACGCGATGACTTTACAAACCAAAGCCATTAACCCTATGCGCATCGCGTTTCTTGGGGAGATATTATTTATGGTCAGCAGCTTTATTTTCCTCGGCAGTTTGTTATGCCTCTTGTCACGGAACTGTTGTGGTGAATTGAGCCCGATGGCGCTTTGGCGTCAGATTCGTGAAGCCAAAATGGAAGGTGAAACGAAAGGTGGCGCGCAATGAACAAAGCCCCGTGGATTTTCTTGGGTGTGCTTTTCACGCTGAGCCTTTCGTGGTGGGGAATGGTCTATGGCCCCGCCTCGCAACTCGCTGGGCAATCAGCGGACAAAGGCGATGGTACCGCCGTGCTACCCCGCGTGGGTCTTGCAAAGCAGGGCGAACAAGTGTACCGCGAAAACGGTTGCTACTATTGCCATACCCGCACGGCGACGGGCGGTGAGTTTGGTTATGAATTGCGGCTCTCACAATTGGGGGGGGATCGCGAAGTTACCGATGAAGTTCTCGGCGAGAACATCACTGTTGAAAACACCCGGTTGATTGATTTGGCGTTTGAATTCAAATACGTGGTTGCCGCGAAAAAAACACTCGATGATGCAAACAAAGCGCTGGCGGATGCGAAAGAAAAGACACCGGAACTAAAGGACGCAGTTGCGGTTGCAGAAAAAAGTTTATCGAATAATACGGCATCATTTAGAGAAGTGAATTCCAATGTCACGGAAAAGATCACTGCCCAAGATGAAAAAGATACCATTCTGTTTAGGGCTTACGGACTGTCGGGTGTGGAAATAAAAGACAAAGCGTTAATGATCCAGCTGGGTATGGGCGAACAAATTATTGACGAGCACAGAAAAATCGCCAATGAAGCCATAATTAAACTCACCCATGGCAAGGCGCAGTGGGGCGACATCGAGGATATGGTGCGCGGTTTAAAAACCCGTGCAGGCGCGCAGTTTAAGTTGCAACCGGTGGTGATCGATTGGCCGGATGTGCAAAACGGGGTGGCGTTGCGCCAATCGGTGACGCGCGATTTTATGCACGATACCTACGCGATGCCCGGCGTCATGCAGCTGGGTCCGAATCTCGCTAATGCGGGCGGCACGCCGGCTCTGGAGGATTCGAATCAGTTTTATGTGCATCTTTATCAGCCGCGCCTCATCAACGAAAAATCGGCGATGCCACCGTATCGGTATTTGTTTCGGAAAATAAAAGTCAATACCGGTGAAACCTCGCCAAAAAATGCATTGAAGATCAAGGGTAAGGACTTGGTAGCAGGCTACGCCATTATCCCCACGGAAAAGGCTGAGGCGCTATTTGAATTTCTTAAAAGCCTGCGTACCGACTCGCTGCCGGAAGCACCGATCGTGGATAACCCGAAACCGGCGGACGACCAATGAGCGAAAATTTCTCCAACTTGAACGAGCCCAGCGAGCCCAGCAGTGGCACGGCGCAAATGCCGATGGGCATTATGATTGTTCTTATTTTGCTCGGCTATATCGGGTGCTACAACGTGGATCAGTGGAACGCCAATTTCGCCGCCAATGTGCACGCGCCATTCACCGAGCCGGACGAGGTGGCTTCGCTGGCACCCTCGGCTGAGGAATTGCTGGTGGCGCGCGGCAAACAAGTCTATTCCAAAAATTGCGTGGCCTGTCACCAAGCTAATGGCGCAGGGTCAGGCACAGACATCCCGCCCTTGGCCGGTTCCGAATGGGTGAAAGGCGATGTTGCCACTATTGTGGCCATCACACAGAAGGGGCTTATCGGGCCGATCACCGTAGCCGGGAAAAAATATGGCGCGGGAGCCATGACTGCTGCGGGCGAAACACTCAGTCCCGATGAATTAGCGGCCGTAATCTCCTATATCCGGAAAGAGTGGAGTAATGGCGGAAGTACGGTTGGAGTCGAAGAGGTAAATGATGCCCGAAAAAAGGTGAACGACAGCGGCCAAAGCGGGCAGTGGGAAGTGAAGACTCTGGAAGCAGCCGGTTTCACAATTCCGGAATAGCCATTTCGATTGGCAAAACGGCTTTGCCAAAACGCACTGCGTCTGGGAGCATCCGGCATGATCCATTGGCTGGCGCTTTTTCTTTTTCTCCTGGGCCCGTTGCAATTGCTTCGCGCGGCGCAGTTTTCCATCGCTCCCTTCACCGCGGATGTCACTGTGCCCATCGGGCACGGCATGATGGGTGGATTGTGGCAGGCGAAGAACGTGGCCGACCCGTTGTATGCAAAAGGCGTGGTGTTGCTGGGCGGGCGCAGGCCGGTGGTATTTGTCTCGGTAGATTGGTGTGAGATTCGCAATGCCGCCTTTGACCGTTGGCGCGAAGTGTTGGCCAAAGCCGCCGGGACAACGCGCGATCACGTATTGGTCAGCGCCATTCACCAGCACGAGGCGCCCGTGGCAGATCTCGAGGCACAACGCATTCTCGAGCGTCTCAAACTGAAGGGCAGCATTTGTGATTTGAAATTTCACGAAACCGCCGTGCAACGCGTGGCGGCGGCAGTGCGGGCGGCGATGAAAAAGCCAAACCCGATCACGCACCTCGGGCTGGGACAAGCGAAGGTGGAAATGATTGCCTCCAATCGCCGTTACGTTTTGCCCGATGGCAAGGTGAGCTTTGGCCGCGGCAGCGCGAGCGGCCGCAATGTGCTGGCGGCGAATGCCCCGGAGGGCATCATTGATCCGTGGCTGAAGACGATTAGTTTCTGGAATGGCGATCAACCTCTTGCCGCGCTCAGCGGTTATGCGACCCATCCAATGAGCTATTATCGCACGGGCGAAATTTCATCGGACTTCCCCGGGGTGGCGCGGGCGCGGCGGCAGAAGGATACGCCGGGTTGTTTGCAAATATATTTCAGTGGCGCCAGTGGCAATGTGACCGCCGGTAAATACAACACCGGCGCGCGCACTAATCGCGTGGTGTTGGCCAACCGGCTTTATGACGGGATGGCTGAGGCATGGAAGAACACGAAGCGCCAGCCGTTGACGGAAATGGGAGTGCGCATTGCGCCGGTGAAGTTTGCCCCGCGCAATCACAAGGGATTCACAGAGGCGGATTATCTGGCCAAACTCAAGCCCGGTGTGGATCCGTGGCAGCAATGTCTGGCGGCAATGGGACTGAGCTGGCGTCGGCGGTGCGAGCGTGGACAGTCGGTGGAAATTCCAATTGTGGATTTTGGTCCGGCGGTGTTGCTGTTGTTGCCGGGTGAGAGTTACGTGGAGTTCCAACTCGCGGCACAACGGTTGGCCAAAAACACCTTCGTGCTGGTGGCCGGCTATGGTGAGAGCGGCACGGGTTATGTGCCTACCGCAAAACACTGGCGGGAAAAAGATGGTAATTTGCACGACTGGTGTTGGGTGCACCCAGGTGCGGAGGAGGCGCTGCTCAACGCGCTGGCGCGCGGGATGCACCGAAAAAAGTAATCGTTGAAACTCACGCCTCCGCGTCGAGGTTTTGACGGGGCTTGGTTGGCAATCGGTCGATGGCTTGGAATTTATGTTTTTGGTCGGTGGTGATGATGAAGATTCCGTCGATGCCGTCTTTACTGATGAAGGGGTGCAGCACTTTGAAGGGGAGCTGTACGGTGCGCCCGTCGGCGGCGGTGGCAAGGACCCAGCGGATTCGGCCGCGATAATAATTTTCCACCTGCTGGGTAGTGAGCCGAATGGAAACGGTGATTCGAATCATCTTTTTGAGGTCAGCGCCATTGGCCGGTATGATTCAAGATGTTGGCTTGGTCCGATAGCATTTGGGCGAGGCGCGGGTGGGTTTTGCCTTGGGTATCGGCGACTTGCTGCACGGCCCGGCTGGCAGCTTTGAGGGCTTTAATGGGGTTTCCCTGCCTGAGTTGTTGGCGGCTGATTAGGGACAACAGATTGGCGTGCATCGGGTGCCTGGGCTTGTTGAGGGCGGCGAGAATTTTTTGGGAGCGCTGATAAAGCGGCATCACCTTGGCATTCTCGCTGCGCGCAAGGTGGAGCGAGGCTTGTACGGTGAGCGTGATAATGAGGTCGATACTGACCGGTTGTTGTTCCAAAATCTTTAGGCTGGATTGGAGATGCTTGGAGGATTCCTGATGCCGGCCGAGATCCATAAGGTTTTCAGCCATTCGCAATTGCAACCGCGCCAACCGGATGGAATCTGCCGGCAAGGTGGCTTGCGCGGCGAGCAGGTTTTTTTGCAACAGCGCTACTGCCTCGGGATAGCGGCGGAGGTCGCGGTACACATCGGCGAGCGTGCCGGCGGTGATGAGCAGGGCGGGGTGGCCGGCTGGTAACGTTTTGGCTTTGGTTTGATAATATTGTTGTAGATAGGGCAGGGCGCGGGTCAGCTCGCCACGTGTGCGGTGAATACGGCCGAGTGCAAGCCAGTTGGATGTGAAAATAGTGTCTGAAATTTTTATGCCGGCTTTGGCGCATTGGCCGGCGATGGCGAGGCTGGCTTCGTGCGCGCGCCGCGCTTTCTGCGCCGCGCTCAGCCGCGAGTGGGCGACGCCAAGGTATAGAAAATAGACGGCAGTGTTGGGGGTGTTGAGTTCACCGATTTTTTCTTGAAGACGATTGCATTTTTCGAGTAGCGGAATGGCGTCGCGATATTTTTTGTTGTTGAACTTGGCCATCGCCTCTTGGCTGAGAGTTTTGCGTTGGGCCTGAAGTTCGGAGATTTCCGCGGGCGTCAAGGGCTCGGCCGCCTCGCACGGCAGGGCCAAAGCCAGTAGCAGCAGGATGGGACGAGACCACTTCACTCGGGGAATTTAGGCTATCTTTAT
>CAUZWB010000170.1:0-5758 GCA_963583525.1 Verrucomicrobiia bacterium
TTTGGAGATTCTCATCGATGAACGGCAGAGGATTGATGAAACATTTGCTATCGCATACGGCAAAGTAAAAGGCGCGTCTGATAGCTCGGTCATGTTATCCGTGGCCGGCGATGCGATGACCGGTTCTATTTCCGTTGGCGACGGCCGCACTTTCCGCATCGATCCAATCGGCGGCGGCGTGCACAAGCTAGTGGAGGTGGATGAAACTACCGGCGATGTGTGCGAACACCCCGAAGGTCCGGCTGGCGAATTCATCGCGCCCAACGGTGAGAAAATTCAGGTGATGTATCAGCGGCTTTCTACCTTCCGCACAAGTGGGAATCTTCGTCCATTGCAGTCACTGCGCCGGCTTCTCCCCAGTCAACGTCAAGCCAACAACAATAGCAGCAGCACCAATAACACCGGCCGTTCCCGCCGTTCATTAGTCCGTCAACCCTTCCGAGTAATCAACATTCCCCGCAACTACTATACCGGCCCTAGATACATCCAGCCCGGCGGGGCTACCCATCCACGCTTCCAATTTCGGAATGGCATGAGCACGACCTATGCACATAATCAGCCCGGTGGGCGCCGGGTTGCTCCTCCCGGAAATTGGACTGGGGGAATTAAATTTCGCGGCAACAGTGGCGGCAGCTCCTCCTCCACTACTTTGGATATTTTGGTGCTCTACACAGACGCAGCGGCGCAGGAAAAAGGCGGGGTCAATGGAATTAAGTCACTGGCTGGCGCGGCTGTTGGAAATGTCAACACGGCCCTTAAGAACAGCGGCGTGAGTGAACGGGCCAAGCTGGTTGCAACTGAGAAGATCGCCCACACTTCCACCGGCAATCTGGGCGCGGATATCGGCAAAATTGCCAATGACAGCCAAGTGGCGAGTTGGCGCAAAAAACACAAGGCGGATTTAGTGTCCATGCTGGTAAAAAGCTCAAACGGTTCCACCATGGGAATGGGCCATGTGGGAA
The DNA here is from genome assembly GCA_963583525.1 of Verrucomicrobiia bacterium. Taxonomy (GTDB): domain Bacteria; phylum Verrucomicrobiota; class Verrucomicrobiia; order Limisphaerales; family UBA1100; genus JACNJL01. The sequence goes on from CAUZWB010000170.1 coordinate 963, forward strand.
GTGCTAATGGCAATAAAGGGGCGGCATTCAGTGTGTGCAAAGTAAAGGCAATCGGCAGCCCGATCCGATCGTTCACTCATGAAATCGGGCACAATCTGGGCTGCGCGCACGCAAAGGATCAGGGCTCAAGCGCAGGCAAGGGCGCTTTCGGCTATTCACATGGTTGGCGGCTTGAAGGTACGGACAAGAAAAAATACCGGACTCTATTGAGCTATCAAAAGAGCGCCGGCGAAGCCCGCATCCCGTATTATTCTAATCCTTCAGTAAGTTACAAAGGCGCGGCTACGGGAACGTCTGCTGCGGATAATGGCAAAACCATCAAGGCCGTTATCAAAAAAGCCATCAAGTATTATTAGGCGTTTTCTTTCGTTGGCTTGCGCAGGGCGGCGCGGGTGAGATTCACGAATCCGTAAAGGATTGCCAGGGCGAGGAGGAGCACTCCCAGTGCGGTCAGCCAATTAGGTTTTTCGGTGTTCACGGCTTCAAACTCAATGGTCATTGGCTCGCCGGGTTTCATTTGCAGGCTTTGGGTGAAGCGATGCACCGTGCCGTGGAGGGGCAGGGTGATGTGCAGTGGGGCCACGGTGCGTTCGGTGAGTTCCTGTGATTTCTGCAGCATCTCCACCTGCTCGAGTGCGGCCTTGGCGTTGTCGCCGGCGTGTTGGGCACTGGATTGCGATTTGCCTCTCTGACTTTGGCTGGGCAGGTTGGATTGTAGCGCGTAGCGGGCGGAGTTGCGGTTGTTGAATTCAAACTGCGATTCATTCAGCTTGAGGGCCTGCAGTTGGCGAACTTGCCGTTCCAATTCTTTCAGTTTCTTTCGGTCTGAATTTGGGTTGGCGGCGCGCTGTCGCCGGGCTTGGGCGTAGTATTTGTTGGCGTCCTCCACGTTGCCGGCCTTGATGTTATCGACCGTATTTTTGAGCGTGCTGGAAAACAGTTTCGTTTGTTCGTCCTTTTTTTCCTTTTCATCATTGAGGGTTTTGCTTTCGTAGGCCCGTTGATCCAAATCGTCGTTGGGCATCGCGTGCGTCGTCGCGGTTTGTGAAACGCGGTTGGCGGAGGCTTGGCGCAACGGTTGCGGATAATGATGGCGCAGCTTCGCGTGGGTCATCGAGCCTTCGAAGTCGGAGTATTTGTAATCGCGCGGGAGGTGGAGTTGCCATTGGGCGTCCTGCAGGGGCACGTTGAGGCTGGGGGACTCAAGCTTCACCTGGCCGCTGCCATCGGGAAAGGGGGTGCTGCTTTCGTAGGTAAACTCCACGGTGAAGGCCGCGTTATTTTCCGATTGCTCCAGCGGCAGCAGGTACGCGCCCTTTTGCGTGCGTGCGGCGCGCACGGCTTGGCCGGCCACGAAGGCGGACCACAGCCGGTCTTTGCTGTCGGGCAGTTCGAGCGTCATCGTTTGCCCGCCGTTGTTGATCACCTGCAATCGTGCCTGCGTGAGCATCCGGCCATCCTGCGTGAGCACGCTGTTGAAGCGCGCGGCGGTGATGGTGGTTTGCAACACGGCGGCGGTTTCAAATTGGTTCACCCGCACGGCGAGCTGCCAACCGGGCCGGAGGTATTGGTACGTGAGGGCGGGCGGCGGATCCATCTGCGCGCGCTCGGGCAGATTGGCGGCGTCCATTGCCGCGAGCGGATCGGCCACGGCGGCAGCTTCTTCCACTTGCAGCGGAGTGGTGTTAGCCACTTGCACGGTCACCCAGCCGGTTTCGCGTTCCACGGTGGGGTCCACCGGTGACTGGCCGGCGGGCATTTGCGTGCCTTGCACTTGCGGGCCGGTGAAGGTGAATTGATTGGTCTTCGAAAGGCTCCAGTCTTTCCATTCCCACGTGAGCGCGAGGTCGTACGTGCCCATCGTTTTATTTTGCAAACGCACGATCCAATCCGTGGCGGCATCTGCATCAACCTGCCGACTGCGAATGTCTTTGCCTTCGAACTCCACATTCTTGAACTGCTCCGGAACACGAATGCGAAATTCCTGCGTCGGCGCGTTCTTGATGGTGTAGCGAATCACCGTGCGCCCTTCTAAGTGTGTCTCACTCACCTTCAAATGATTCACCACCTCCGCTGTGACCCAAACCGGCCGGCGTGCGGTGTTCACCGTGAGGCTCCAGCCGAGCGAATCATCCGGCATCGTGGAGATGTGTTTGTACGCCAGCACATTTGCGCCGAGCGTGAAAGGTATTGCGCCAAAGGCGTGCTCGGTCGCGTTGGGTTGGCGGCTCGGCAATTCTGCGGCAGGGATTTCCGTCAACCCCTGTGCGACTCCGGCGGAGACTTCCATCCCCGGCTCGCTGCCCACCGCCACGAAGCCGGTGAGCTTGTGTGTGCCCAATGGATGCACCCCGGCCACGGGCACCGTGGCGGCCAGTGACTGTTGTTGTTGCAAATCGATCCGAACGCCGTAGGCACCAATCGTGCGTTGGCTGAGCGTTACTTCCAACCGACCCTCGGTGAGGTTGGTGCGGGCGATGTTTGCGCCATGTACTTTCTCCACGCGATAGCCTTCCGGCAATGCGAAGGCGAGGTTGAACACGCCGGATTTTTTGATGGTGTAATTGACGTGGCTGGTGAGTCGCAGTGCGTTGGCGCCCACGTGGAAATGCTGACGCACTTCCGCCTCGAGGCGCGGCTGCACGGCGGCGACTCGCGCGGCCAGCGTGAACGTGTTCAGATAGCTAAAGACGTGCATTGGCTTGGTGGCTTTCACCACGGCGGTGAAATCTTCGGTGTTCTTTTTGGTGAGGTTGACCGATTGCGCCATGGTGAGTCCAAGGTCATCGCCGGCTTGGAGGCCGATCAATCCGTTTTCGCGTTTCACATCCAGCGCGTGGGGCACGGTGACGGCGGCGTCATTGGGTGGCGCGGCGAGCGGTTGCTCGAGTTCCAGCACGAGCTGCCAGTTTTTGGCGGCCGGCTTGGCGAGGGTTGCCACCAGCACCGAGTCATCGCCGCCGTCGCCCATCACCCAGTTGCGGAGATCCGGCGCGGTGACGCGCATTAGTTTGTGGCCGGCAGCGACGGGTGGCAGTTGCACGCGCACACGGCGCAGTTCGCCTTGGGTCACTTGATAATCGAGCTGTGTTCGCGTGCGCACGAGGCCGCGTTGGTAAGTCACGTGGCTGGCGTTTTGCACAAACACCGTGGCGGCAATCTCGCGCGCTTTTTGCACGCGAGGTTTCCAGGTGAGTTGCAGCGAATCGTTGGCGCCGATGATGCCGGTGAGGGTGGTGGTTTTGTCGGCGGCATCGGTTTTGGCGGTCACGCCGGTGGGCAATTCCATTTCGGCGTCCGGTTCGTTGAGCGTGGCTTCCACGTGGCTGACCAGCGCGGGCGGGATGCCAAAGGCGAGCGCGCGTTGGGCGGCGTCGCCGGTGTGTTTGATGAGAAATTTCACATTGGCCGTGGCTTGGCCGGCATTGGGCAATTTAATTTCCAGCGTCGGCCCGGCGCGGCGCAGCGTGGCACCGGTTTGGGTGCAGCTGAAAGTGTCGATGGCGAGATGCTCGCGGAAAAGCGTGAACGCCTGCGCGTCCGCCCGTGCGTCCAGATTGAACTCCGCCTCCACCACGGCCACCTTCGGATGGATCGTCACCGTGTAAGTGGCGGAAACCAAACTGACGGTGTTGGTGCCGGCGTTGGCGCGCACGCCTTTGGCGTCCCACGTATCGAAGGAAAGCTGCCGGCCGCGGTCCCAGCGCACTTCGCGGGCGATCTTGCCGTTCGTGTGCCATTGGCGTGCGAGGCCGTGTGGCTCGCCTTTGGCCAACGGCGTTTCGGCGGATTTTTTCCCGTTGGGATGCCACGTGATTCGGTTGCCGTTGAGTTTGCCGGTTTGATAAATCTGCTGGCCCGAGAGCGTGCCATCGCGTCGCCAACTGGTTTGGGTTCCGTGCAGCTTGCCGCTGGCGTACGGGCTGCTCGATCGTTTGGAGCCGTTCTCGTGCCACAAAATTTCCACGCCGTGCAGTTGGCCTTTTTGATAATGGCTCTCGATGCGTTTTTGTTGATTGGCAAACAAGCCGGTGACAATGCCGGTGAATGGCGCTTCCGCATTCACTTCAAAGCGCGTGCCATTGCGATCCTGCAATTGCGCTTCCGAAATACTTTTGGCGCCAGTGGCTTTGGGCGTGAGCAGCTCGATGAGTGTTTGGCGGATTTGTTCCGGCGTGAGCTTGGCGGCGGGCGCGGCGGGTTGCGCGCCGAGCGTGCCTTGCAGTCCAAGGAAAATCGCCAATGCCGCCGTGGCCGCGGCTCCACCTGTAGTGCTGCCGCTGCTGCTGTCATCGTCGTTGGAAACTTCTTTCGTCGGTTCCGTGGGTTCCGTGGGTGTGGTTTGGCAGGCTTGGCACGCGGGCCAGAAATACCAAGTCACCCACGCCAGCACCGCGAGCCCGAGGGTCCACATTGTGCAGGCAAAAAGTTGATGGACGGATTGTTCGTGGAAACAAACCCAAATCACCGCGCCGTACGCCATGGCGATGCCGCCGGTGATGACGAGCGTGTGGCGATTTTCCGGCACGCGGAATTGCCGCCACAACACCCACAAACCGGTGAGCAATGCGAGCAACTGAAACACCCCGCGCCGCACTTTGCGTTGATCTGCATCCATCACTTGCGCCTCGATGATCATCGCGTCATCGCCCGATTCACTCGAATGAATGGCTTTGGTGAAATTAAACACGCGGCCATTTGCAGGAATCGTCTGCCGCACACCGCGAATGCCCTGCACCATCGGGGTGCGTGTGGAAGTATTGCCGCGACCGGCACCTTCGCCCATGCCGCCGCTC